>NZ_JAKMAY010000416.1:0-4055 GCF_022015835.1 Streptomyces sp. ICN903
GGCGGCCGGTCCCGGCTCACCAGCCTACGGTCGCCCGCCCGCCTGCCGCCCGGACGCCGCCGTGCCCGGGCGGGTGGCCTCCCGGACAGCGGTCCTCCGTCCGGGAGGCCACCGGCCGGAGGGCGAGGCCGTGCCTGTCGCCCGCCACGGCGACCGGATGCCGCGCCGGGCGCCGGATCCGGACCGTGTACCGGGCCCGCTCATGCGGTGCACCGTCCCGTCCGCCGCGCGGAAAACCCTTTGCCCTCCCACCGGGGATGGCGGAAGGCTTGCACGGCCGCTTCCGCTTGTCCGACATCGAGACCGCTTCCGGGACGTCATGCGCATTCGCGATCTTCCATATCCCGATCCCGGCGACCCCGACGTACGGTCCGGGTTCCGCCTCATGCTCTGGCTGTGGCGCTCGCAGCTGGGCGGCCAGCTGAAGGCGCTGGCCTGGGGGACGCTCCACATGGCGGCGGTCGCCTCCTTCCCCCTGGCGGTGGGCATGGCCGTACAGGCCGCCACCGAGCGCTCCGGGGACCGGCTGGCCCTCGCGGGCGCCCTGACGGTGGCACTGGGTCTGGCGGTCACCGCCAGCGACACCATGCTGCACCGCGCCGCCATCACCAACTGGATCACCGCCGCGGCCCGGGTGCAGCAGCTGCTGGCCCGGCGGACCGCCGCGCTGGGGGCCGCGCTGACCCGGCGGGTGGCGGCCGGCGAGGTGGTGGCCGTCTCCACCGGGGACATCGAGAAGATCGGCTGGTTCGTCGAGGCCGTCTCCCGCTTCGGCGCCGCTTCGCTGACCACGGCCGGGGTGTGTACGGCCCTGGTCGTGTACGAGCCGCTGCTGGGCGCCGTGGTGACGCTGGGCGTGCTGGCGCTGGTGGCGGCCGTACTGCCGCTGCTGCCGCCGGCGACCCGCCGGGCGGACGCGCAGCGGGCGAAGGCCGGGCGGGCCACCGAACTGGCCGCCGACACCGTGGCCGGGCTGCGGGTGCTGCGCGGCATCGGGGGCGAGGAGCTGTTCCTCGGCAGGTACCGCAGGGCCTCGCAGGAGGTGCGGCGGGCGGCGGTGCGGACCGCGCGGATGTGGTCGCTGATCGACGCCGTGCAGGTGGTGCTGCCGGGGGTGCTGCTGATCGCGGTGGTCTGGCTGGGGGCGCGACTGGCGCTGGACGGCACGGTCGCCGTGGGCGAACTGGTGACGGTGTACGGCGCGGTGACCTTCCTGCTCTTTCCGCTCCGGCTGTTCCAGGAGATCGCCATGGCCTACTCCTTCTCCCGCCCGTCGGCCGAGCGGGCCGCCCGGGTCCTGGCGCTGAGCCGCGGGACGCGGACACAGGACGCGGTGGGTAGGCGCGACGGCGCGCGGACGCTGCCGGACGGCGACCTGTACGACCCGGTGAGCGGGCTGCTCGCCCCTGCCGGAAGTCTGACCGCGGTGGTGTGCGGCGACCCCGACACGGCCGGCCGGCTCGCCGAACGGCTGGGCGGGCACGGCACCGAGTCCGCGGCACAGGCGCCGTCGGTACTGCTGGGCGGGGTCGCCCTGGACGAGGTTCCGCTGGAGGCGGCCCGTGCCGCCGTGCTGGTCCAGGACAAGGACCCGGTGCTGCTGTCGGGCACCTTGGGGGAACTGCTCGACGTGCCGTCGTCCGGTGCGGTCGCGCCCGGGCAGGCGCTGGAGGCGGCCCAGTGCGGCGATGTGCTCGCCGCGCTGGCGCGCGCCGGGGGCGCCCCGGACGGCGACCCGATGCGGGCCCGGATCACCGAGCGCGGCAGGTCGCTGTCGGGCGGCCAGCGCCAGCGGCTGGCGCTGGCCCGGTCGCTGGTCGCCGATCCGCGGGTGCTGGTGCTGGACGAGCCGACCAGCGCCGTCGACTCGCACACCGAGGCGCGTGTCGCCGACGCGCTGCGCCGGCTGCGGGCCGGCCGCACCACGGTGGTGTTCTCCTCCAGTCCGCTGCTGCTGGACCGGGCCGACCGGGTGGCGTTCGTCTCCGGCGGCGCGGTGACCGCCGTCGGCACGCACCGGGAACTGCTGGCGAACGAGCCGGGGTACCGCGCGGTGGTCACCCGTGAGACCGGCGGCGATGACGACCACGACACCGGCGGCACCGGCATGGCCGGCGAAGGCGGGCTCGCGGCCGGCCCGGCCGGGAGCCGGGGGCCTCGGCACGAGCGGATGGAGGAGAGCGCATGATCGGCGTCGCACCGCCCGCCCATGATCCCGCCGCGTCCGAGTCGGCCGCGGTTCTGCCGGTCGGCGCGCCCGGGACCGTGCGCGCCTACGCCGGCGAGCTGGTCCGGCGGCACCGCGGGGCCTTCGCCGTGCTGGTGTCGGTGAACGCCGTCGCGGTGCTGGCCTCCATGGCCGGCCCCTATCTGCTGGGGCGGGTGGTGGAGGACCTCGCGACGGGGGTCCGCGATCTGCGCCTGGAGCGCACCGTCGTCCTGTTCGCCGCGGCCCTGGTCGTCCAGACGGTCTTCGTCCAGCAGGTGCGGCTGCGCGGAGCGGTGCTGGGCGAGCGGATGCTGGCGGATCTGCGCGAGGACTTCCTGGTCCGCTCGGTGCGGCTGCCGCCGGGGGTGCTGGAGCGGGCCGGTACGGGTGACCTGCTGTCCAGGATCACCACCGACATCGACCGGCTGGCGGGCGCCATGCGCGAGGCGGTGCCCCAGCTGTCGATCGGCCTCGTCTGGGCCGCGCTGCTGCTGGGCGCGCTCACGGCCACCGCACCGCCGCTGGCGCTGTCCGTCGTGATCGCCCTGCCGCTGCTGCTGGTGGGCTGCCGCTGGTACTACCGGCGGGCGCCCGCCGCCTACCGTTCCGAGGCGGCGGGCTACGCGGCCGTCGCCGCCGCCCTGGCCGAGACCGTGGACGCCGGGCGGACGGTGGAGGCCCACCGGCTGGGCCCGCGCCGGATCGCCCTGTCCGAGCACCGCATCGGCCGGTGGACGGCGTGGGAGCGCTACACACTGTGGTTGCGCACCGTCCTCTTCCCCGTCGTCAACGGCACCCATGTGCTGATCCTCGGTTCGGTGCTGATGCTCGGCGGCTTCTTCGTACTGCGGGGGTGGATCTCGGTCGGCGAACTGACCACGGGCGCGCTGCTGGCGCAGATGCTGGTCGAACCGATCGGCCTGATCCTGCGCTGGTACGACGAGCTCCAGACAGCCCAGGTGTCCCTGGCCCGGCTGGTCGGGGTGCGGGAGATCGAGCCGGAGTCCGGCGACGGCGCACTGCTCCCGGACGGCCGCGAGGTGCGGGCCGACCGGGTGCGGTTCGGCTACGGCGCGGGCGGCGACGTGCTGCACGGGGTGTCGCTGGACGTCGCGCCCGGTACGCGGGTCGCGCTGGTGGGGCCGTCGGGCGCGGGCAAGTCCACGCTGGGCCGGCTGCTGGCGGGGATCTACGCGCCGCGGACGGGCGAGGTCACGCTCGGCGGGGCCGAGCTGTCCCGGATGCCCGCGGAGCGGGTACGCGAGCACGTGGCGCTGGTCAATCAGGAGCACCACGTCTTCGTCGGTTCGCTGCGCGACAACCTGCTGCTGGCGAACGCGGACGCCGGTGACGCCGAGCTGTGGGCCGCCCTCGCCGCGGTGGACGCCGACGGCTGGGCCCGGAAGCTGGTCGGCGGCCTGGACAGCGAGGTCGGCTCGGGCGGGGAGACGGTCACCCCGGCCCAGGCCCAGCAGATCGCGCTGGCCCGGCTGGTGCTGGCCGATCCGCACACCCTGGTGCTGGACGAGGCGACTTCCCTGCTGGACCCGCGTGCGGCCCGGCACCTCGAGCGCTCGCTGGCGCGGGTACTCGAGGGTCGCACCGTGGTGGCGATCGCGCACCGGCTGCACACCGCGCACGACGCGGATGTGATCGCGGTCGTGGAGGACGGCCGGATCAGCGAGCTGGGAAGCCACGGCGAGCTGGTCGCCGCCGACGGCGCCTACGCCGCGCTGTGGCGGTCCTGGCACGGCTGACCGCGTCCCTTCTTCCGTACGGCCCGGAGCGCTCCGGGCCGTACGGAAGAAGGGCGGGGCGTGCGGCCGGGGAGGGCTCAGCCCGGGAG
>NZ_JAKMAY010000417.1:0-1907 GCF_022015835.1 Streptomyces sp. ICN903
AGGGGGAGGCGGCGGTCGCCGCGTAGCGGCGGGCCGGGGGAAAGACGGCGACATATCCGGGTCCGGCCTAGTGACATACCGACCGGTCGGTGGCAAGCTTCCCGCAACGACAGCGCCACCCGCCCACCAGCGGCGGCGCACGTATATCTCGTTCACGGGAGGCCCCGGTGCTGAGCACGATGCAAGACGTACCGCTGACCGTCTCGCGCATTCTGCGACACGGAACCACGGTGCACGGAAAATCGCGGATCACGACCTGGACCGGGGAAGGCGAACCGCACCGCAGGACGTTCGCCGAGGTCGGCGCCCGCTCCGCCCAGCTCGCCCACGCCCTGCGCGACGAGCTCGGCGTGGCCCCGGGCGACCGCGTGGCGACCCTGATGTGGAACAACGCCGAGCACGTCGAGGCGTACTTCGCCATCCCGTCCATGGGCTCGGTGCTGCACACCCTCAACCTCCGGCTGCCCGCCGAGCAACTCGTGTGGGTCGTGGGCCACGCGGCCGACAGGGTCGTGCTGGTCAACGGCTCGCTGCTGCCGCTGATCGCGCCGCTGCTGCCCAAGCTGGAGCCGGTCGAGCACATCGTGGTCGTCGGCCCCGGCGACACCTCCCTGCTGGAGGGCTGCCGCCCGGCCGTCCACGAGTACGAGGCGCTGATCGAGGGCCGGCCGACCTCGTACGACTGGCCCGAGCTGGACGAGCGCGAGGCCGCGGCCATGTGCTACACCTCCGGCACCACCGGCGACCCCAAGGGCGTCGTCTACTCCCACCGCTCCATCTACCTGCACTCCATGCAGGTCAACATGGGCGAGTCGATGGGCCTGACGGACGCCGACACCACCCTGCCCGTGGTGCCGATGTTCCACGTCAACGCCTGGGGCCTGCCGCACGCCGTCTTCATGACCGGCGTCAACCTGCTGATGCCCGACCGCTTCCTCCAGCCGGCCCCGCTCGCCGCGATGATCGAGGCCGAGAAGCCCAGCCACTCGGCGGCCGTACCCACCATCTGGCAGGGGCTGCTGGCGGAGCTGGCCGCCAACCCGCGCGACATCTCCTCCCTGAAGAACGTCACCATCGGCGGCTCGGCCTGCCCGCCCTCCCTGATGCGGGAGTTCGGCGAGAAGTACGGGGTCACCGTCACCCACGCCTGGGGCATGACCGAGACCTCCCCGCTGGGCACCGTCGCCCACCCGCCGGGCGGGCTGAGCGACGAGGAGGCGTGGCCGTACCGCGTCAGCCAGGGCCGCTTCCCGGCCTCCGTCGAGGCGCGGCTGATCGGACCGGACGGCACCGAGATGCCGTGGGACGGCGAGTCCGCCGGTGAGCTGGAGGTGCGCGGCCCCTGGATCGCCGGGGCGTACTACGGGGGCGCGGACGCCGAACCCCTGCGCCCCGAGGACAAGTTCAGCCCCGACGGCTGGCTGCGCACCGGCGACGTCGGCGTGATCACCCCCGACGGCTACCTGACGCTGACCGACCGCGCCAAGGACGTCATCAAGTCCGGCGGCGAGTGGATCTCCTCGGTGGAACTGGAGAACCACCTGATGGGCCACCCGGCCGTCGCCGAGGCCGCCGTCGTGGCCGTGCCCGACGAGAAGTGGGGCGAGCGCCCGCTGGCCACGGTCGTCCTCAAGGAGGGCGCCGGTGACGTCTCGTACGAGGACCTGCGCGAGTTCCTCTCCGACAAGGTCGCCCGCTGGCAGCTTCCCGAGCGCTGGGCGGTGATCCCGGCGGTGCCGAAGACGAGCGTCGGCAAGTTCGACAAGAAGGTGATCCGGGCGCAGTACGCGCAGGGGGAGCTGGACGTCACCCGGCTCTGAGCGCGCACGGCGCACACGGCGCGCCCGTACCGCGCACGCGGGCGGCGGCCCGGACGGGAATCCCCGTCCGGGCCGCCGCCCGCGTGC
>NZ_JAKMAY010000417.1:1917-3993 GCF_022015835.1 Streptomyces sp. ICN903
GGCCGGGGGCGGGGGGCGGAAACTGCGGTCTGGCCCTCACACCGCGTGAGGCCGAAAGACGGAGCGCGGAGCCCGCCCGCGCCCGGCAGGCCACCCGCATCCGACACCCGGCATCCGGCAACCGGCATCTGGTACCCGGCACTCGGCGAGCGCCCACCTTGCCGGAATCCGGCATGCCGAGAGCCGGCGGCGCCGCCGTACCGTGGCGGGCACGTCCGGGGCCGGTACCGGCTGGGGCGGATGTGCGGCGAAGGGAGAGGCGCGATGTTCTCGGTGGCTTGGGGGGTGTTCGCGACGGCCTTCGGCTGGATCGTCGCGACGGATTTCCGGGGCGCGGCCCAGCGCTTCCACAGGTTGTCCCACGCCGCCGTGCCGTTCGGCGACGCCGACGCGCCGGTCATGGGCGTCGGATTCTTCCGCTTGCTGGCAGGGGTGTTCGCCCTGATCGGCCCGGTCGTCCTGGCCGTCGGACTCATGGACGTGTGGAGCGGCGAGGCGGAGTCGTTCGGGCTGCCCCCGGTTCCCGTCTGGTTCGCCGTGGCGGAGGCGGCGGTCGCCGGTGTCGTGCTCTGGTGGGCCTGGCGGCGCTCCGGCGTACTGCGCCGTGAGTGGGAGGCCGGCAACGGCCTGCGGCGTGCCGCCGTCGCCGGCGTCACGGCATCGCTCGTCGCCTTCGTCGTGACGCTGGGCCTGGGCGGGGGGACGTGGATGATGGCCTGTTGGCTGGCCAGCGGCCTGTGCGGGCTCGCCCTGCTGCTGGGCGATCGGCCCGGCAAGCCGTCGGGCACCGGACCGGCTTCCACGGACTCGCCGGCCTCCTGAGCGGCTTCGCCGGGGCCGGCGGCCCGCTGGTCCGTATGCGCCGTCGGGCGACGCGCGGTGGGCGCCGCGGACCGAGCGGTTGCTCCGGAGAACGCGGCCACCGCCGGCGGGCAGCCGAGGCGGAGGGCCGCAGGCCCTCGACCGCGAGGCACGCGGGCAGCGCCGCACCGCCGAACGCCGCGTCGGCAACCCTGCGGGCCAGTACGGCTAGTTGGCGCCTATCTTCGCCAGCAGGTCCACGATGCGCGACTGCACCTCCGGGCTCGTGGACCTCTCCGCGAGGAAGAGGACCGTCTCGCCGGAAGCCAGACCGGGCAGCTCCGCCTCGTCGATGGAGGCGGAGGTGTAGACGACGAACGGCGTGCGGTTGAGCATGCCGTTCACCCGCAGCCAGTCGATGATCCCGGCTCGGCGGCGGCGCACCTGCATCAGGTCCATCACCACCAGGTTCGGGCGGACCTGCGCCGCGAGCTGCACCGCCTCCGCGTCCGAGGGGGCGTGCGCGGTCTGCATGCCGCGCCGGCCCAGCGTCGCGGCCATGGCGTCCGCGATGGCCGCGTGCTCCTCCACCAGCAGTACCCGCGGCGGGTGCTGCTCGCTGTCGCGCGGTGCGAGGGCCTTGAGGAGCACGGCCGGGTCCGCGCCGTACGCCGCCTCGCGCGAGGCCACCCCCAGGCCGGCCGTCACCAGGACCGGCACCTCGGCGGCGACGGCCGCCTGACGCAGCGACTGCAGGGCGGTACGGGTGATGGGGCCGGTCAGCGGGTCCACGAAGAGGGCCGCCGGGTACGCCGCGATCTGGGCGTCCACCTCCTCGCGGGAGTGGACGATGACGGGGCGGTAGCCGCGGTCGGTCAGGGCCTGCTGGGTGGAGACGTCCGGCTCGGGCCACACCAGCAGCCGCCGTGGGTTGTCCAGGGGCTCGGGCGGCAGCTCGTCGTCGGCCGGCAGCGGCACCTGGCCGCTGCCGCCGGTGACCTCCACCGCGCCGCCCGGACCGTCCAGGTGCTCCGGCCCCTCGGCCCCGGCCTCGGGCGCGCCGATGGCGAACTCCCGCCCGCTGTGGGTGTGCTGGGCCGGCGGGTACTGGGGCTGCGCCTGCGGCGGCGCGGCGGCGACGGCGGCGGCGGCCGCCTCGGCGGCGCGCTCCTTCTCCGCCGGCGGGGCCGCGAGCTTGCGGCGGCGGCCCGGGCCGGCACTGGTCTGCGCGGGCGTGGAGGTGGGCGTGGGGCCGGGCGCGGGCGCCTGGGCCGG
>NZ_JAKMAY010000418.1:0-3988 GCF_022015835.1 Streptomyces sp. ICN903
GGGCGGGGGAGGGGAAGGCCTGGGTCAGCCGGGCGTACGTCTGGAGCTCCTCCACCAGATTCAGGCCCAGCCGGTTGTGGAACATGTGGACGTGCGAGAACAGCACCCGGCCGGGGTGCGTGCCGGTGCCCCGCCGCACCTCCCGCGCGTGCGCGGCCAGCGCCCGGTGCCAGCCGGTGAACGGGCCGTGGTCGTCCGGCATCCGTATGCGGACCGTGCCCCGGCCGACGCCGCACAGCCGGTCGAGCTGCTCGGGGCCGTAGCCGAACCCGGCCCCCCACTGCCGCCAGATCAGGTACGCGTGCGCGTAGTACGCCGCCTGCTCCCCGGCATCTCCCAGGGCGGCCGCGGCGGCCATGGTGGCCCGCAGTCCGGCGAGCACCCGGGAGCGCCGGTCGGGCAGATGCGGCAGCAGGCCGGCGACCAGTTCGCTGGAGAGCCGGAACAGCCGCTCCGCGGCGGGCATCAGCTCCGGGCCGCCGTAGCGCTCGTACTCGGGCTCGTAGGCGCGCCGGTGGACCCCGGGCGGGGCCAGGTCCTCCAGGGCGGCGCCGTCCTCCAACTCCCCCGCTGCAGCGAGACGTTCGGCCTCGCGGCGGTGGGCGTCCGGGTCCAGCGGCTCCTCGTCCGGCGCGAGCCTTCCGGCGCTCTCCAGCCGCTCGCGCAGCAGCCGCTCGGTCCGCTCCAGCGCGGTGTCGTCCAGATCGCCCACGCGCAGGCGCAGATGGGGGCCGCCCTGCCAGTAGCGGATGAAGAACCAGGGCCGCTCCGGCGCGGTCTCGGCCACCGTCGGCCGGATCACCTCCTCGATCACGCGGTCGTGCAGCGACCGCGCGGTGGAGGCCAGGTGCAGGTGCCACGCGTACCAGCGGGCGGCGGCGCCGGGGCCGGTGCCGGCCCCGAAGCGCGCGGCGGGCGGTGCGGTGGGCGGTGCGGTGGGTGGTGTCCGCTCGGGGTCCGTCACAGTCTCACGTCCAGCAGGGGTCCGGTGTAGCGCGGAGTTCCGGTGATCACGGAGAAAACGATCATTTCGTCGGGGCCGAGGCCGAGGACCCGGCGGGCCGGCACCTCCTGGAACGCCCGCACGGGACGGGCGTACAGGCCGTGCGCGGCGGCGGCCAGGCACAGCCCCTGCGCCGCCCAGCCGGCCGCGTACTGCGCGGCGCACCAGGCCCCGGGGCCGAACCGCTCCATCACCTCGCGGGGGCGCAGCGACAGGAACCAGATCGCGGAGGCGTGCCGTACGTCGCAGCCGTTGCCCGGGGCCAGCGGGTAGCCGTAGTACTCCTCCAGCCGGGCCGCGGCCGCCGGGTCCCCGGCGCACAGGGACAGCTCGCCGCCGGTGAGCCCGTGGACGCCGTCGGTGAAGCCGTCTACCTCCTGCACCACCGCGCTGACCCGGAGGGACTCGTACACGGCGCGCAGCGTCCCGCCGGGCGGCGGGAGGGCCAGCCACTCCACGGCGTCGCGCAGGGCCGCGGCCGGCAGCCGCCGCCGTCTGCCGTTCATCCCGTACAGGCCGCGGGGCATCCGCCCAGATGTGCGGCGCCACAGCGTCTCCGCCCAGGAGAGCTCCCGGGCGCCCGCGGCGGAGGGGATCGCGGGGGTCAGGGGCGCGGGCGGCTCGCGGAAGTCCTGGGCGCGGTTGACGGCCAGGGCCTCGGCCAGGACGTGGTCGGGACCGCCCGTTCCGGCGTCCACAGCGGGGGCGGACGGCGGTCCGCCGCTTCCGGACGCGGACCGGGCCGGGCCCGTTTCCGCGTCCGTGCCCGGGTCCAGCTCGACGGTGAGCGGCAGCGACCACTGCCACACCGGGGTCAGACCGAGCGCGGCCAGGGCCTCCTCGCCGGACGCGTCCGGCAGCCGCAGCCGGCCCCGCAGCCCGAAGAGTTCCAGGGCCGTGCAGAGCATGCGCAGGTTGACGCCGAGTTCGAGGTGGACCAGCGAGCCGCGGAACCACTTGTAGACGGGAGGCAGCCGGGTGTAGCGGCCGGCCAGCGCGATCCGGCGTCCGGAGCCGGCCGCGCGCGCCGGCCGCTCAGCGGTGTCCAGGCCGACCAGGGCGTGCCGGTAGACGTCGAGCGCCTGCCACCGCCCCCGCTCGCCGACGAGGGCCTGGACCGGGAACTTGCCGCGGACCGACGGATAGCCGCGGTGGTCGTTGAAAGGGTTCTCCGGCTCGCGCCGGTGCACTCCGAAGGCGGCGACCAGCGCGTGCCCCAGCCGGTCCGTGCCCGCGTCCGTGCCGTCCGCTCCGCCGGTGAACCGGCCCCCGGGAAAGGGGAGTTCCTCCAGCAGGTCGACCGTGCCGTGCGGCAGCGCGGCCGGGGCTCCGGACCGGGCGGCATCCGGCAGCCCGGGATCCACATCGGTCTCCGACAGCGGGCCGGCGGGCTGAGCGGGGGGCCGCGGCCGGTCGGCGCCGCTGCCGTAGGCGAACCACATCATGTCGCGCGTCATGAAGTCCGCATCGTCGGGCAGCGGGCTGCCGGTGCGTTCGCCGCTGGCGCGTTCACTGCGGGCGGGTGCGGTCTCCATGCGCTCTCCGTGCTGGTGCTGGTGCTGGTCTGGTGCCGGTGCGGTCGGGGCGTTCGGTGCGTGCGGGGGCGTGCCGGCCCCGGTCCGGGTCAGGGGAACGGATGAGGGTCGTAGGGGACGCTCGCGTGCTCCGAGGGGGTGCCGGCCAGCGCGGCGGCCAGCCGGGGCAGGCCCGCCAGCCGCTGGTGCGCGTGGCCGAAGCACATCGGGACGATCCCGGGGACGACCGCCTTGGCGACGGCGGTGCCCAGGTCGGCGTGGTCGCGGGTGGTCTGGTCGACGAGCACGATCCGGTCCAGCCCGGCGGCGGAGTACAGCCCCCGCACG
Source organism: Streptomyces sp. ICN903 (assembly GCF_022015835.1). NCBI lineage: Bacteria > Bacillati > Actinomycetota > Actinomycetes > Kitasatosporales > Streptomycetaceae > Streptomyces > Streptomyces sp. ICN903. The sequence goes on from NZ_JAKMAY010000418.1 coordinate 2,866, forward strand.
TACTCCAGCGCGCCGCGCACATCACCGGCCGCGGCCCGCTCCAGCTTCTGGGGCCAGCCGGGGAAGGCGTCCTCCAACGCGACCCGGGGGCCGCCGAGCACGGTGGTGACCCGGTCCCGCTTCTCCGGCAGCGCGTGGAGCCGCAGATGGTCGTCGAGCACCTCGATCCGCCACGGGTCCTCCAGCATCGCCTCCGCCTGCGCCCGGTCCCACTCGACCGGGTCGGTGACGATCTGCCCCAGCTCCCACAGGGCGGCGCGCACCACGGACTCCGGGCGGATCCCGGAGCCGGCGGCGGAGAAGGTGGCCGGGAAGTCCCCGGCGCGGTTCAGCGCCATCGCCCAGACCACCGGCACCCCGATGTCCTGCGTGGCGACCAGCAGGTGGATGTCGAAGCCGCGGGACTCCACCAGTGCCATCAGCCGGCGGGAGGCCGGATCGGTCACCGTGGCCGGGTCGATCGACGGCAGGGGCGCGGCCCGGTGCCAGGAGATCAGGAAGGCGTCGCGCTCGGCGAGTTCCAGCAGCGAGTGCAGGGCCGCCTCCTCCAGGGAGGAGCCCAGCGCGCAGCCGCTGGAGGACTCGTGGAAGAAGTGGCGCCTGGGAGCCGCCCCCTCGGCCCGGGCGGCCCAGCGGTCGGTGCGGTAGCGGTAGTCGTACTGGTAGAAGCCGATGTCGGCGGGGACGAGGAGCGGCCGGCCGGTGTCCAGGTCATGGCCCCACACCCAGTCCATCGGCGTGCCGGTGTCGCTGGGCGTCACCCGGCAGCTCGGCCGGGCGAGCTGCTCGGGCGTGTACCGGCCCAGTGTCCGCGGGTCCAGGGCGATGTCCGGGACGTCCCGGTGGGCCAGGCCGCTGAACACCGGGGCGGCGTGCGGGAAGCCGGCCATCCGCTCGTACGCCTCCAGTACGGCGACGGGCTCGGCCTCGGCGAAGGTGAACGCCCGCCCGTACCCCATGGCGATGGACTCCGGGGCCGCGGCCATGCTCATCGCGAACGGGGCGCGGGACTCGCGGATCACCTCCAGCACCGGGCCGAAACGGGGGTCGGCCAGCTTCTCGCGGAGGACGCCCGGCCGCAGCAGGCGGCTGCCGCCGGTGCCCCGGGTGGGGTCCCGGGGGG
>NZ_JAKMAY010000419.1:0-3985 GCF_022015835.1 Streptomyces sp. ICN903
GGGGGCCGGTTCGGTCATCGTGGTGTGCTGCCCTTTCCGGGAGGGTGCGTGGCGTGCCCGGGTACGCCTACCCGCTTTCCCCTGCCGTCCCCGGCCGCCGTACGCCGGCGAACGGACGTCACGCGCCGGACGAGGGCGCCCTCCCGGCGAGCTCCCGCAGCCGGTCCAACGGCACCGCGGGAACCGTGCGGCCCAGCCGGCCGGTCGTGGTGACCGCCGCGCACAGAGCGTTGAGCACCGACTCCTCGGTCGCCCGCAGGACCGCGCCGAACAGCGGGTCGAGGCAGCGGTCGGGCACCGCCGCCGACGCGCCGCCGCTCAGGGGGGAGGTGCTGAACGCGAGCCCGTAGTCCCCGCTGCCGTGACCGTAGGAGGCGCCGACCCGGCCCAGGGCGAACACCGCGCGCCGGGCCAGCCGGCCCAGCTGCCGGGCGTCCAGCGCGGCGTCGGTCGCGACGACCACCATGCACGAGCCGTCCTCGCCGGGCCCAGGGTCCGCGGGCGGGCCGGAAGGCTCCGGGAGGACGGGGGCGCCGCAGATCCGCAGTGTGCCGCCGAAGTTGGCCTGCGTCAGCACGCCCACCCGGACCGGACCCGCCGGTTCCAGCGCGACCCGCCGGGAGGCGGTACCGATCCCCGCCTTGAACCCCAGTGCGCAGGTGCCCGTGCCCGCGCCGACGCAGCCCTCGGCCACCGGCCCGCCCCCGGCTCCCTCGATCGCGGCCAGCACGTGCTCCTCGCGCACCGGCCGGGCCCTGATGTCGGAGAGGTACCCGTCGTTGCACTCGCCGACCACCGGGTTGAAGGAGAGGACCCCGGCGTGCTCGGGGCGGGTGAGCATCCAGCTCACCACGGCGTCCGCGGCGCGGAAGGCGCAGAGGGTGGAGGTGAGGACGACCGGTGACTCCAACTGCCCCAGCTCGGCGACCTGGGTGGCGCCGACCAGCTTGCCGTAGCCGTTCGCGGTGAACAGCGCGGCGGGAAGCGGGGTGCCGCCGGGGTGGGGCCCGATGCCCGCCGGGACGACCGCGGTCACCCCGGTGTGCACATCGGGCGGTCTGCGGACGGTGGTGTGCCCGACGGTGACGCCGGGCACGTCGGTGATCGCGTTGTACGGGCCCGGCTCGTCGCCGTCCGCCACGATTCCCAGCCCCCGTGCCCGTTGAGAAAAGTGTGCCATGCGCCGCCTCTCCGGTCAGTTCCTGTCGTCTCCCGCCGCGGGACGTCTTTGTCCGCGGCGATCAGGGTCCCATCCGGAGAACCGCACGTGCGCCGGTGGGCCGGGCGGTGCCGGTGCGCCCTCGGCGTGTCGGGGGTACGGCACGCGTGCGCACGGGTGACGCGTTGCGCGAATGCCCGGCGCGGCCGGGGGCGAGCCGGAGGATGGGGCAGGGTGGGGGGACCGGATCCGTCCCGCGCGGCACGGACCGTTCATGCGGAACCCGACCACGAGAGGTGCGGAAGGCGACGGTGCGCGGCCATGGTTCCCCCGGCGGAGCGCGGGCGGCCGGGATCCGGAGAAGGGGACACGTCCCCGCGAGAATCGGTTCCCGGGCGCTGGCGGCCCTGCTCGTCGTCGTGACGCTGCTGGTGGTGGTCTCCGACTACCTGACCGACCGGGGTCTGGGCCTGGTCCCCCTGTTGATCTTCCTGCCCGCCTTCGTCGCGGGCCGCGGTACGGCGCGGCAGACCGCCGCCGCCGCGGCGTGGGTCGTCCTCGTCCTGGTGGGGCTGCTGGTCTACGACCCGTTCCAGACGGTCTCCGCCAACCTCTCGACGGTCGCCTTCACCGCGGCGCTGGGCGGTCTGAGCGTCGCCGGGGCCTGGCAGCGGGACCGCAGGGACGCGGAGATCACCCGGCTGCGTTCGGCCGCCGCCGCGCTGCAGCGCCAGATCCTGCGCCCTCTTCCGCTGCTCACCGACCGGCTCCTGGCCGACGGCGCGTACGAGCCGGTGGAGGAGGACAGCAGGGTCGGCGGGGACATCTACGAGGTCATGCCCTCGCCGTACGGCACCCGGGTGCTCATCGCCGACGTCCAGGGCAAGGGGCTGCCCGCCATCGGGACGGCCTTCGCGGTGCTGGGCGCCTTCCGGGAGGCCGCCGGCCGGGAGCCGGAGCTCACCGCGGTCGTGGAGGCCCTGGAGGACGCGGTCGTCCGGCACAACGCCTTCGAGGCGCGGAGCGGGGAGCCCGAACGCTTCGTCACCGCGCTCGTCCTGAACGCCGACGGCGGCGGGGACGTCCAGGTGGTGGACTGCGGGCACATCCCGCCGTACCTGCTGCGCCGGGAGCGGACCGGGCCGGCGGCCCGGCCGGTCCCGCTGCGAAACCCCGGAGTGCCGCTCGGGCTGGGATCCCTCGCGCCGCAGTCCCGCGCCGTCGAGCGGTTCGCTCTTCCGCCCGACGCCATGCTGCTGCTCTGCACGGACGGTGTCACCGAGGCGCGCGACTCCTTCGGGGCCTTCTTCCCCCTGCAGGAGCGCCTGGCCGACTGGGTGGACACCTCTCCCCGCGAGGTGGCCGCGGGCCTGCTGGACCAGCTGGCGGCCCATACCGGGGGCGCCGCGGCGGACGACATCGCCCTTCTGGTCCTGCGCAGGAGTTCGCCGCCGGCGCAGGACCGCGAGGCCGCCCCCGGCGGCGGGCCCGGACCCCCGGCCGCCGGTCCCCGCTAGGCGATGTGCAGACCGGCCCGGGCCGCCGCCGGGCCGACGGCGTCGGGACGGGGGCCGAACCACTCGCACAGCAGCACGGTCGCGTCGTCCTGGAGCCGTCCACCGTGGTGGTCGAGCACCGCGTGGACCAGGCGGCGCAGCGTCTCGGGCACGGGGAGACCGTCGGCGTGGTGGCGGATGAGGAAGTCGACGAAGCGGGACAGGCCGAACTCGCGGTCGCCCGGCCCGCGGGCCTCGGTGATGCCGTCGGTGTAGAACACCACGCGGTCGCCCGGCTCGAGCTGCTCGCGGCACAGGGTGCTCGCCAGGCCCAGTCCGGTGCCCATCGGGTGGGTTGGCGGGCAGCGCAGCAGGGTGGACCAGCGTCCGCCGCGGATGACGACCGGCGGGTGGTGCCCGCGGTTGACCCAGGAGAACACACCGGTACGGGTGTCCAGGGCGGCCAGGACCCCGGTGACGTAGCGGGTGTTGCCGAACTGCCGTACCAGGGTGTCCTCGATCGCCTCGCCGGTCTCGGTGAGCGAGGCGCCCTGGCGGCGCAGGTTGCGACAGGCGGCCACGGCGAGACCGGCGGTGAGTCCGGCCGCGGTGTCGTGGCCCATGGCGTCGAAGACCGACAGATGGACGACGGGACCTGCGGTGGCGTAGTCGTAGGCGTCGCCGCTGACGAGGTAAGCCGGTTCCAGGGCCGCGCTGATCACCACCCGGCCGTCGGCGTAGGTGCGCGGGGGCATCAGGTGCCACTGCATCTCGGCCGCGACACTCATCTCCCGGGCGCGCGTCAGCCGGGCGCCGGTGTCGCTGCTCCTGCCCTTGCTGTCCAGCATGAGTGCCGTCAGGGAGGCCAGCAGTCCCATGTGCTCATGGGTGCGGTCGTCGTCGAGGGCGGTGCTGATGTTCAGCACCCCCATGCGTTCGGTGCCGTCCAGCAGGGGCACCCACCAGCGGTAGCCCCGCGGCCCGGCTCCGGCGGCGGGCAGGGTCTGGCCGTACTGGAAGGCCCGGCCGGGCACGGTTCCCTCCACCGGCAGCTCCCTCTCCTGGGTGTCCGGGATCGGTCCGGGGCCCGGTAGCAGCCGCAGCGAGTACTGCTGCAGGTCGGCCAGGTAGATGCGCACGTCCCTCAGGCCGGCGGCCGCCGCGTGCTCGGCCACGGTGGCCGGCAGTATCTCCAGAGGCGTCAGGTGACTGGCCTTCAGCAGGCCGGCGAGCATGCGGCGGACGGCGAGGTTCCGTTCCGGCACAGCGGCTCCTTACGGTCGTCCGTCCGGCCGGAGCCGCTCCGGCGGCGGTGGCGGGCGGTGGGCTG
>NZ_JAKMAY010000042.1:0-27395 GCF_022015835.1 Streptomyces sp. ICN903
CCCACGTACCACGGACCGGATCCCCGCCCCGGCCGCCGCTGCGGCCACCGTCCCGACCGCCGCCCCGGCAGTCGGCACCCGGGGGAGGCCGTCATGACCCGGGACGACCATCCCGGCCACGCCGGAGGAAGCGCCGAGCGCCTGGTCGGAGCCGCCGCCGACGGCGAGGACACCGCCGTCGAGGCCGCGCTGCGCCCCAAGGACCTGGCGGAGTTCGTCGGGCAGTCCAAGGTGCGCGAACAACTCGACCTGGTGCTGCGCGCCGCCCGCGCCCGCGGCGGCACCGCCGACCACGTACTGCTCTCCGGCGCCCCCGGCCTGGGCAAGACCACCCTGTCCATGATCATCGCGGCGGAGATGGGCGCCCCCATCCGCATCACCTCCGGCCCGGCCATCCAGCACGCCGGGGACCTGGCCGCGATCCTCTCCTCCCTCACCGAGGGCGAGGTCCTCTTCCTCGACGAGATCCACCGCATGTCGCGGCCCGCCGAGGAGATGCTCTACATGGCGATGGAGGACTTCCGCGTCGACGTCATCGTCGGCAAGGGCCCCGGCGCCACCGCCATCCCCCTGGAGCTGCCGCCCTTCACCCTGGTCGGCGCCACCACCCGGGCCGGTCTGCTGCCGCCGCCGCTGCGCGACCGCTTCGGTTTCACCGCCCACATGGAGTTCTACGAGCCGGCCGAGCTGGAGCAGGTCATCCACCGCTCCGCACGGCTGCTGGACGTGGAGATAGACGCCGAGGGCGCCGCCGAGATCGCCGGCCGCTCCCGCGGCACCCCCCGTATCGCCAACCGGCTGCTGCGCCGGGTCCGCGACTACGCCCAGGTCAGGGCCGACGGCCTGATCACCAGGGAGATCGCAGGTCAGGCACTGGCGGTCTACGAGGTGGACGAACGCGGTCTGGACCGGCTGGACAGGGGGGTGCTGGACGCCCTGCTCAGGCTGTTCGGCGGCGGCCCGGTCGGCCTGTCCACGCTGGCGGTCGCGGTGGGGGAGGAGCGCGAGACGGTGGAGGAGGTCGCCGAGCCGTTCCTCGTCCGCGAGGGGCTGCTGGCCCGCACCCCCAGGGGCCGGATCGCCACGCCCGCCGCGTGGGAGCACATGGGGCTCACCCCGCCCCGGCAGCCGCCGGCGTCCGCACCGGGCCAGCCCGGTCTCTTCGGATCGTGACGGCGTGCGAACTCGCCCTTCGCGGAACCTCAGTGCGATGCTTGACGTTGTTCCCCAGGCGCGGGCTCGCTTAGACTCCGCCGACGCCCTCCGTCCCGGAGGGCATGACCACCCCCGAATACCAGGCCGCTTCCCAGCGGTCGTGTGAAGGAAACCTTCCGCCGTGGATATTGGACTTCTCCTCCCCTTCATCATCCTCATCGGGGCCATGCTCCTGATGACGCGCTCGGCCAAGAAGAAGCAGCAGCAGGCCATGCAGATGCGCGACCGGATGGAGCCAGGCACCGGCATCCGTACGATCGGTGGCATGTACGCGTTGGTGAAGGAGGTCCACTCCGACACGGTCCTCCTGGAGGTCGCGCCGGGCGTGCACGCGGTCTACGCCAAGAACGCCGTCGGCGCCGTGCTGGAGGCCGACGAGTACGAGCGCATCGTCAACGGCGAGGACCACGACGCGGACGCCCCCGTCGTCCCGGACGACGCCTCCTCGCTGGTCTCCGACGGCGGCGTGGACAAGACCGACCTGAGCAAGACGGACTCCTCCGCCGACGACGCGGAGACCGGGGACGCCAAGCGGAAGGGCGACACCGACTCCAAGTGAGTCGCCCCGCCGCGAGCCCCGACGGGCCCGGCGGCACCGCATGTCCTTACGACCACTTCGCGCGCCGCGCGGCGACCATTCGAGCGCGGGCGGTTGGACAGGGAGACACGAGAAGGTGGCAGCACCGAAGAAAGGTCGCAGATCACCGGGCAACCAGGGACGGCCGTGGCGTTCCCTGGCGCTCATCCTGGTGGCGATGGTGGCGCTCACCGGAGGCATGTTCCTCTCCGGGCACACCACGCCCCGCCTGGGCATCGACCTCGCCGGCGGCACGAGCATCACGCTCACGGCCAAGGCCCAGCCCGGCAAGGAGGAGGCGATCAACGAGACCAACATGAACACCGCCGTCTCCATCATCGAGCGGCGGGTCAACGGTCTGGGCGTCGCCGAGGCCGAGGTGCGGACGCAGGGTGCCGAGAACATCGTCATCAACATCCCGCGCGGCACCGACGAGAAGCAGGCCCGCGAGCAGGTCGGCACCACCGCCCAGCTCGCGTTCCGCCCGGTCCTGACCGTCGCGTCCGGGGCCCCGCCCCAGCCGGACCCCTCGGCGAGCCCGTCCGGCGCCGCCGGTGACAAGGACGAGAAGGCGGAAGACACCGAGAAGGGCGAGAAGGCCGAGGAGGCGACGGACGGCGAGAAGTCCGGCGACTCCTCCGCGACCCCCTCGCCCGAGGCCTCCACCCAGGGCCGGGCCGTCACCGAGGACCTGCTGGCCGACGGTTCCCAGTCGCCCACCCCCTCGGCCTCCGCGCCCGGGGAGGAGAAGGCCGACGAGTCCGCCGCCCCCGAGCCCTCGCAGCCGGCCCCGGCACCCGACGCCGGCATCCCGGCCGACCTGCAGAAGAAGCTCGACGCGCTGGACTGCGCCACCGACGAGGGCCGCTCCGAGGCCAGCCGGGCCGCCGCCCAGGCGGAGAACTCCGAGTCCGTCGCCTCCTGCGACGAGAGCGGGCTGTACAAGTACGGGCTCGGCCCCGTCGCCGTCCCCGGCACCGACGTCACCGACGCCGCCGCCCTCTTCGACGACCAGCGCGCCCAGGGCTGGATCGTCACCATGGAGTTCGACTCCGACGGCGCCGAGAAGTTCGCCGACATCACCGAGGAGCTCTCCACCCAGGCCGAGCCGCGCAACCAGTTCGCGATCGTGCTGGACGGCGAGGTCGTCTCCGCCCCCCGCGTCTCCGAGCGGCTCGGCGGCGGCAGCGCCGAGATCTCCGGCAGCTTCAACCAGCAGTCCGCCGAGGAACTGGCCAACATCCTCTCCTACGGCGCCCTGCCGCTCTCCTTCGAGGAGAGCAACGTGACCACCATCTCGCCCACGCTCGGCTCCGAGCAGCTCAAGGCGGGCCTGATCGCCGGAGCCATCGGCCTGGTGCTGGTCGTCGTCTACCTGGTCTTCTACTACCGGGTGCTGGCGCTGGTGGCGATCTCCAGCCTGGTGGCCGCGGCCATCCTCACCTACGTCGTCATGACCCTGCTCGGCCCGGCCATCGGCTTCGCGCTGAGCCTGCCGGCGATCTGCGGCGCCATCGTGGCCATCGGCATCACCACGGACTCCTTCATCGTCTACTTCGAGAGGATCCGCGACGAGATCCGCGAGGGCCGGTCCGTCCGGGCCGCCTTCGAGCGGGCCTGGCCCAGCGCCCGCCGGACCATCCTGGTCTCCGACGTGGTCTCGATCATCGCCGCGATCGTGCTGTTCATCGTCTCGATCGGCTCCGTCCAGGGCTTCGCCTTCGTGCTCGGCCTGACGACGGCGCTGGACCTGGCCATCGTCTTCCTGCTCACCAAGCCGATGATGACGATCATGGCCGGCCGGAAGTTCTTCACCAGCGGCCACCCGTGGTCCGGGCTCGACCCGAAGCGGCTCGGAGTCACCCCGCCGCTGTACCGGGGCCGCCGCGCCGCGGTCGCCGCCCCCGCCGAACCGAAGGAGGCCTGAGATGTCGCGATTCGGTAATCTCGGCGGCAAGCTGTACCGCGGCGAGGCCAGCTACGACTTCGTCGGAAAGCGGAAGCTCTGGTACGGCGTCACGCTGCTGCTGATGCTGATCTCCCTGGTGGGCCTGGGGGCCCGCGGCCTGTACATGGGCATCGAGTTCCAGGGCGGCGCCGTCTTCACCACCCCGCCCACCCAGATGTCGATCGAGGACGCACGCGAGACCGCCCAGGAGGTCTCCGGGACCGAGCCCCGCATTCAGGAGCTGGGCAGCGGCGCGCTGCGCATCCAGGTCACCGGGCTGGACAACGAGCAGTCGGAGAAGACCCGCGCGGCCCTCGCCGAGGAGCTCGGTCTCGAGACCCAGGAGCTGGACACCGAGCTGGTCGGCCCCAGCTGGGGCGACCAGATGAGCAGCAAGGCGATCCAGGGCCTGATCGTCTTCCTGATCCTGGTCAGCGTCTACCTGGCCATCGCCTTCGAGTGGCGGATGGCGGTGGGCGCCATGGGCGCCCTGATGCACGACCTGGTCGTCACCATCGGCGTCTACGCCATCGTCGGCTTCGAGGTGACCCCGGGCACGGTGGTCGGCATCCTGACGATCCTCAGCTACTCGCTGTACGACACCGTGGTGGTCTTCGACAAGGTCAAGGAGAAGACCCGGGGCCTGCTCAAGCAGAACCGCCACACCTACGGCGAGCTGGCCAACCTCGGCATCAACGCCACCGTGGTCCGCTCCGTCAACACCTCGGTGGTCGCCCTGCTGCCGGTGGCCGGACTGCTGTTCATCGGCACCGGCCTGCTCGGCGGCGGCATGCTCAAGGACATCTCGCTGTCGCTGTTCATCGGCCTCACCGCCGGTACGTTCTCCTCCATCTTCATCGCCACCCCGATCGTGGTGGACCTCAAGCTCCGCTCGCCGGAGATCAAGGCACACGACCGGCGGACGCTGGCCAAGCGGGCCAAGGGCGGCGACGGGGCGGAGGACGCCGAGGAGGCGGGCGCGGGCGCCGGTGCGCGTCCGTCCGCGGAGCCCACCGCCGCGACGGCCGGATCCGTCGGCGGGCCCCGCTCGCCGGAGTCCGGCAGCCGCGGGCGCCCCTCCGGAAGGCGGCGCTGATCCGATGATCTCCGTCACCGCCGACTTCGAGAGGCTGCGCGGCCTGCTGCTCAGCAGGATCCGCGACGTGCCCGACTACCCCAAGCCGGGAGTGCTGTTCAAGGACATCACACCGCTCCTGGCCGACCCCGAGGCATTCACCGCCCTCACCGACGCGCTGGCCGGTCTCGCCCGGGAGCGCGGCGCCACCAAGGTGGTGGGCCTGGAGGCACGCGGCTTCATCCTGGCCGCCCCGGCGGCGGTACGGGCGGGCGTCGGCTTCATCCCCGTGCGCAAGGCGGGCAAGCTGCCCGGCGCCACCCTGGCGCAGGCGTACGAGCTGGAGTACGGCAGCGCCGAGATCGAGATCCACGCCGAGGACCTCAGCCCCGAGGACCGGGTGCTGGTGATCGACGACGTGCTGGCCACCGGCGGCACCGCCGAGGCGTCGCTGCGCCTGATCCGCCGTTCCGGGGCGCAGGTCGCCGGGGTCGCGGTCCTGATGGAGCTGGGCTTCCTGCCCGGCCGGACCAGGCTGGAGGCCGCGCTGGAGGGCGCTCCGCTGGACGTGGTGATCACCGTCTGAGAGCAGCCGGTGCCACCGCGGCACCGATTTCGCGGAGGGGACGGCCCGGAGCACTCCGGGCCGTCCCCTCCGTCGCGTCAGGCCTGCGGCCTGTGACACCCTCGAAGGCATCCGGCGCCCGCCCCGACACCCGGCGCCGCCCCGCACCGGCGCCCGGTTCGTTCCGGGGCAGGGGTGGATACCATGGCAGTCCGGCCTGTTCCCGGCCGGAACCGCCCTCCGCACGCCGCTGCCGGCGAGGAGGGGCCCACCGAGGAGTTGCCCTTGCCAGACGAGGCCAAGCCGCTCACCGCAGCGCAGCAGCAGGACGCCGGCAGGCCGGCGAAGCCCTCCACTGCGGGCGCCACCGCGGCCGGGAAACGCGGCGGTACTCCCAAACCGTCGCCGTCCACCGCTGCGCCGGCGGGCGGCAGGCGCGACGACGCGGCCTCCCGGGAGAAGGTCTCGGCCACCCGCGCCGTCTCGGGCGTCTCCGGGCGCTCGGGCTCCTCCAACCGCGTCCGCGCCCGCCTGGCCCGCCTGGGCGTCCAGCGCTCCAGTCCCTACAACCCGGTGCTGGAGCCGCTGCTGCGGATCGTCCGGGGCAACGACCCCAAGGCCGACACCGCCACGCTGCGGCAGATCGAGCGCGCCTACCAGGTCGCCGAGCGGTGGCACCGCGGGCAGAAGCGCAAGAGCGGCGATCCGTACATCACCCATCCGCTGGCCGTCACCACCATCCTCGCCGAGCTGGGCATGGACCCGGCCACCCTGATGGCGGGCCTGCTGCACGACACGGTCGAGGACACCGAGTACGGCCTGGACACCCTGCGCCGCGACTTCGGCGACCAGGTGGCCCTGCTGGTGGACGGCGTCACCAAGCTGGACAAGGTCAAGTTCGGCGAGGCGGCCCAGGCCGAGACGGTCCGCAAGATGGTCGTCGCCATGGCCAAGGACCCGCGGGTGCTGGTCATCAAGCTCGCCGACCGCCTGCACAACATGCGCACCATGCGCTACCTCAAGCGGGAGAAGCAGGAGCAGAAGGCCCGCGAGACGCTGGAGATCTACGCCCCGCTCGCCCACCGCCTGGGCATGAACACCATCAAGTGGGAGCTGGAGGACCTCGCCTTCGCGATCCTCTACCCCAAGATGTACGACGAGATCGTCCGCCTGGTCGCCGAACGCGCGCCCAAGCGCGACGAGTACCTGGCGACCGTCATCGACGAGGTCCAGGCCGATCTGCGCGGCGCCCGCATCAAGGCGACCGTCACCGGCCGCCCCAAGCACTACTACAGCGTCTACCAGAAGATGATCGTGCGGGGCCGCGACTTCGCCGAGATCTACGACCTGGTGGGCATCCGCGTCCTGGTCGACACCGTCCGCGACTGCTACGCGGCGCTGGGGACCGTCCACGCCCGGTGGAACCCGGTGCCGGGGCGGTTCAAGGACTACATCGCGATGCCCAAGTTCAACATGTACCAGTCGCTGCACACGACGGTCATCGGTCCCGGCGGCAAGCCGGTCGAGCTGCAGATCCGCACCTACGACATGCACCGCCGCGCCGAGTACGGCATCGCCGCGCACTGGAAGTACAAGCAGGAGGCCGTCGCCGGCGCCTCCAAGGTCCGCACCGACGCGCCCGCCAAGAAGGGCGACGCCGTCAACGACATGGCGTGGCTGCGGCAGCTGCTGGACTGGCAGAAGGAGACCGAGGACCCGGGCGAGTTCCTGGAGTCGCTGCGCTTCGACCTCTCGCGCAACGAGGTCTTCGTCTTCACGCCCAAGGGCGACGTCATAGCGCTCCCGGCGGGCGCCACCCCCGTGGACTTCGCCTACGCCGTCCACACCGAGGTCGGCCACCGCACCATCGGCGCCCGCGTCAACGGGCGCCTGGTGCCCCTGGAGTCCACCCTGGACAACGGCGACCTGGTGGAGGTCTTCACCTCCAAGTCGCCCGGCGCCGGCCCCTCCCGCGACTGGCTGAGCTTCGTCAAGTCGCCGCGCGCCCGCAACAAGATCCGCGCCTGGTTCTCCAAGGAGCGCCGCGAGGAGGCCATCGAGCAGGGCAAGGACGCCATCGTGCGGGCCATGCGCAAGCAGAACCTGCCGATCCAGCGCATCCTCACCGGCGACTCCCTGGTCACCCAGGCGCACGAGATGCGCTACCCCGACATCTCGGCGCTCTACGCCGCCATCGGCGAGGGCCATGTCTCGGCGCAGAACGTCGTCCAGAAGCTGATCCAGGCCATCGGCGGCGAGGAGGCCGCCAACGAGGACATCGCCGAGACCGCCCCGCCCATGCGGCGGCGCTCCAAGCGGCGTTCCAGCACGGACCCGGGCGTGATCGTCAAGGGCGTGGAGGACGTGTGGGTCAAGCTGGCCCGCTGCTGCACCCCCGTGCCCGGCGACCCGATCCTCGGGTTCGTCACCCGCGGCAACGGGGTCTCCGTCCACCGCGCCGACTGCGTCAACGTCGACTCGCTCTCGCGCGAGCCGGAGCGGATGCTGGAGGTCGAGTGGGCGCCGACCCAGTCCTCGGTCTTCCTGGTCGCCATCCAGGTCGAGGCGCTGGACCGCTCCCGGCTGCTGTCGGATGTCACCCGCGTGCTGTCCGACCAGCACGTCAACATCCTCTCCGCGGCCGTCCAGACCTCCCGGGACCGGGTGGCCATCTCCCGCTTCACCTTCGAGATGGGCGACCCCAAGCACCTGGGGCACGTGCTGAAGGCGGTACGCGGGGTGGAGGGCGTCTACGACGTCTACCGCGTCACCTCGGCCCGCCGGTCGTAGCCCGGCACGGGCAGTCCCGCACGGGCAGTCCCGCACGGAAACGGGGCGGCCCCGGCGCCTTCACCCCCGAAGGCGCCGGGGCCGCCCCGTCGCGCGTTCCGCCTCCTCAGCCGCTGAACTCCCGCAGCCCCTTGAGGGCCTGGTCCAGCAGGGCCTGCCGGCCCTCCAGCTCCCGCTCCAGCTTCTGGGCCTTGGCGGTGTTGCCGACCGCACGGGCCTTGTCGATCTGCGCGCGGAGCTTGTCCACGGCGTCCTGGAGCTGGCCGGTCAGCCCCTCCGCCCGCGCCCGGGCCTCGGGGTTGGTACGGCGCCACTCGGCCTCCTCGGCCTCCTGGATCGCCCGCTCCACCGCGTGCATCCGGCCCTCGATCCCGGCCCGGGCGTCCCGGGGCACGTGGCCGATGGCGTCCCAGCGCTCGTTGATCGCGCGGAAGGCCACACGGGCCGCCTTCAGGTCGGTGACCGGGAGCAGCTTCTCCGCCTCGGCGGCCAGCTCCTCCTTGCGGGCCAGGTTCTCCCGCTGCTCGGCGTCCCGTTCGGCGAAGACCTCGCCGCGGGCGGCGAAGAAGACGTCCTGGGCGCCGCGGAAGCGCTGCCACAGCTTGTCCTCGTGCTCGCGCTGGGCCCGGCCCGCGGCCTTCCAGTCCTGCATCAGCTCGCGGTAGCGGGCGGCCGTCGGGCCCCAGTCCGTCGAGCCGGACAGGGCCTCGGCCTCGGCGACCAGCTTCTCCTTGCGCCGCCGGGCCTCCTCGCGCTGCGCGTCCAGCGAGGCGAAGTGGGCCTTGCGCCGCTTGGAGAAGGCCGAGCGGGCGTGCGAGAAGCGGTGCCACAGCTCGTCGTCGGACTTGCGGTCCAGCCGGGGCAGGCCCTTCCAGGTGTCCACCAGGGCGCGCAGCCGCTCCCCGGCGGCCCGCCACTGGTCGCTGGCGGCGAGTTCCTCGGCCTCGGCGACCAGCGCCTCCTTGGCCTTGCGCGCCTCCTCGGCCTGCCGGGCCCGGGCCGCCCTGCGCTCCTCCCGGCGGGTCTCGATCAGCTCGGTGAGCTGGTCCAGCCGCCTGCCCAGGGCCTCCAGGTCGCCCACCGCGTGCGCCTGGTCGACCTGCTGCCGCAGGTGCCCGACGGCGGCCAGGGCGTCCTTGGCCGACAGGTCGGTGGTCCTCACCCGGCGCTCAAGGAGGTCGATCTCCACGACCAGGCCGTCGTACTTGCGCTCGAAGTAGGCCAGGGCCTCCTCGGGGGCTCCGGCCTGCCACGAGCCGACGACCTTCTCGCCGTCGGCGGTACGCACGTAAACGGTCCCCGTCTCGTCGACGCGGCCCCACGGGTCGCTGCTCACAGCGCCTCCTCCACATGATGCCGACGGGAGGCGTGCGCTCCCCGGCATCGTCCACAGTTGTCATACGGCCGGCGGCCGGATGCGACCGGCCCGGCCGGAGGGTCTGCCCGACCGTCGGCGCAGGCACCCCCTACAACGCCAAACATAGGCGACCGGTGCCCGCCCTGTCCGCATCCCGGGCGACCGAAATCCGCTCCCGGAACCGCCTGGAGCGGCCGCCCAGGCCGACCGCTCCGGGCGCGGGCGGGGCACCGGCCGCCGTGGATCAGCTCTTGCGCACCGTCGCCTTGTCGATCACCACGGTCGCGTTCGGCTTGGTGTTGCCCGTCTGCGGGTCCGGCGTCATACCGGCTTCGGCGATCTTCTTCAGCACGTCCATGCCCTCGGTGATGGTGCCGAAGGGGGTGTAGTCCGGGGGGAGCTGGCTGTCCTGGTAGACCAGGAAGAACTGGCTGCCGCCGGTGTCCCGGCCCTCCTTGGTCTGGGCGTTGTACCGGTTGGCCATGGCGACCGTGCCCGCCGGATAGGTGCCCTTCTCCACCTTCGGGTCGTCGAGGTTCTCGTCCGGGATCGAGTAGCCGGGCTGCTGGACCTTGCCGTCCTTCGACATGCCGGTGCCGGTGCCGGTCGGGTCGCCGCACTGCAGCACGTAGATGCCCTGGTTGACCAGGCGGTGGCACGGGGAGTGGTCGAGATAGCCCTCACCGGCCAGGAACTCGAAGGAGTTCACGGTGCGCGGCGTCTTGGCGGCGTCCATCTCGATCTCGATGTCGCCGCAGGTGGTCTCCAGCTTCATCGTGTAGGTGGCCGAGGTGTCGATCGACATCTTCGGCTCCTTCTTCCAGTGCTTCCCGCTCGGCTCGCCCTTCGCCGGCTTCTCGCACGGGTCCGGGGCCTTGCTGGTGGGCGGGGTGGAGGGCTCGGCGGAGGCGTTGTCGGTCTTCTCGTCGTCCGCCGCCAGGCCGCCCGCGGCCGCGTAGGCGCCGCCGGCCGCCAGGACCAGGGCCAGGCCGCCCGCGATGGAGGCGTTGCGGATCCGCCCCTTGCGCCGTGCCTCGGCCCGCCTCTGCTGCTGACGCAGGTACTTCTCGCGGGCGAGCTGCTTGCGCCGCTGCTCACTGCTGACCACGGATCGTCTCCTTCGAATCCTTCGGGGCGTTCTGTACGAGGCGTGCGTACGCACACGTGTGCCACAGCTTGGGCCGTACGGTATACGGGATACGGGTTCGCGGGCTCCGTCCCGTCGCCGGTAGGCTCTGTAACCGCTGCCGGCGGCCGGTTTCGACGGCCGCGGCATCCCCTGCCGGACGACCGAAGGACGATCGTGCTCATTGCCGGGTTCCCCGCCGGGGCCTGGGGGACCAACTGCTATCTGGTCGCCCCCGCCGCGGGCGAGGAGTGCGTGATCATCGACCCGGGCCACCAGGCCGCCGAAGGCGTCGAGGAGGCCATAGCCAAGCACCGCCTCAAGCCGGTCGCCGTCGTCCTCACCCACGGCCACATCGACCACGTGGCCTCCGTGGTCCCGGTGTGCGGCGCGCACGACGTGCCCGCCTGGATCCACCCGGAGGACCGGGAGATGATGAGCGACCCCGAGAAGTGGCTGGGCCGCTCCATCGGGCAGCCGCTGATGGGCGAGCTCTCCGTGGGGGAGCCGGACGACGTGGAGGAGCTGGCCGACGGCGCCGTGCTGTCCCTGGCCGGGCTGGAGCTGACCGTCTCGCACGCGCCGGGCCATACCAGGGGGTCGGTGACCTTCCGGACGCCCGAGCAGGCCGACGTCCCGCCGGTGCTGTTCTCGGGCGACCTGCTGTTCGCCGGCTCCATCGGACGCACCGACCTGCCCGGCGGCGACCACGCCGAGATCCTGCGGTCGCTGGCACGTGTGTGCCTGCCGCTGGAGGACTCGACCGTGGTGCTGTCCGGCCACGGCCCCCAGACCACCATCGGCCGCGAACGCGCCACCAACCCGTTCCTGCGGGAGGTGGCCGCCGGCGGTCCGTTCGGCACGGGAGGCGGCACAGCCGCCCCGCGACGAGGAATGTGACGACGAAGAAGACGTGAGCACCTTCTCCGCCCCCAAGGGCACCTACGACCTGATCCCTCCGGAGTCGGCCGACTACCTGGCGGTGCGCGAGGCGATCTCCGCGCCGCTGAGGCGGGCCGGCTACGGCTACATCGAGACGCCCGGCTTCGAGAACGTCGAGCTGTTCGCCCGCGGTGTCGGCGAGTCCACCGACATCGTGACCAAGGAGATGTACACCCTCACCACCAAGGGCGGCAGCCGCCTCGCGCTGCGCCCCGAGGGCACCGCGCCGGTCGTCCGCGCCGTGCTGGAGCACAACCTGCACCGCGGCGCGCTGCCGGTGAAGGTCTGGTACTCCGGCTCGCAGTACCGCTACGAGCGCCCCCAGGCCGGCCGCTACCGGCACTTCTCCCAGGTCGGCGCCGAGGCGCTGGGCGCCGAGGACCCGGCCCTGGACGCCGAACTGATCATCCTGGCCGTGGACGCGTACCGCTCGCTGGGGCTGAGGAACTTCCGGCTGCTGCTGAACTCCCTGGGCGACCGCGAGTGCCGCCCGGTCTACCGCGCGGCCCTCCAGGACTTCCTGCGCGGACTCGACCTGGACGAGGACACCCGCGCCCGCGTCGAGATCAACCCGTTGCGCGTGCTGGACGACAAGCGCGAGGCCGTGCAGAAGCAGCTCGCCGGCGCGCCGATGATGCCCGACCACCTGTGCGAGGCGTGCAAGGAGTACCACGAGCAGGTGCGCGGGCTGCTGACGGCGGCCGGGGTGGAGTTCGAGGACGACCAGAAGCTGGTGCGCGGCCTGGACTACTACACCCGCACCACCTTCGAGTTCGTCCACGACGGGCTCGGCTCGCAGTCCGCCGTCGGCGGCGGCGGCCGGTACGACGGCCTGTCGGAGATGATCGGCGGCCCGCCGCTGCCGTCGGTGGGCTGGGCGCTGGGCGTGGACCGCACGGTCCTGGCCCTGCGGGCCGAGGGCGTGGAGCTCCCGGCGCCCTCGCGCACCCAGGTCTTCGCCGTCCCGCTGGGGGAGGAGGCGCGGCGCGCGCTGTTCGGCGTGGTCACCGAGCTGCGCCGGCAGGGGATCGCGACGGACTTCGCGTACGGCGGCCGCGGTCTGAAGAACGGCATGAAGTCGGCCAACCGCTCGGGGGCGGCGTACGCCGTCGTGGCCGGGGAGCGGGATCTGGCCGAGGGGGTCGTACAGGTCAAGGACCTCGACAGCGGCGAGCAGGTCCCGGTGCCGCTGGACGGTGTGGTGGCGGAACTGCGACGGAAGCTCGCCTGACTCGTTGTGCGTTGTGCACAATGAAGAACCCCACCTGAGACGACGGGATGACTCGACCATGACGACGACCACGGCGCCACGAGACGAAGCGGCCCGCACCGGCGACGACGGCGGCGGGCCGCCCGCACGGGGCGCCGTGGGCGCGGGCCGCGCCTACGCCCTGCTGCTGGTGATCACCGGTCTGGCCGGGGTGCTCGCCGCCTGGGTGATCACGGTCGACAAGTTCAGGCTGCTGGAGGCCGAGCTCGCCGGGGACACGCTGGACATGGCGTGCGATCTGAACCCGGTGGTCTCCTGCGGGAACATCATGGAGAGCGCCCAGGCGGAGGCGTTCGGCTTCCCCAACCCGGTGCTCGGCCTGGTCACCTACGGCATGATCGTCGCCGTCGGCATGGGCCTGCTGGCCGGCGCGCGCTTCCCGCGCTGGTACTGGCTGACGATGAACGCCGGCATGCTCTTCGGTGTCGGTTTCTGCACCTGGCTGATGTACCAGTCGCTGTACAACATCGGCGCGCTGTGCCTGTGGTGCAACCTGGCCTGGGTCGCCACCCTGCTGATGTTCTGGTACACGACCTTCCGCAACATCCACAACGGCTTCCTGCCCGCCCCGGCCTGGCTGCGCGAGGGTGTGCGGGAGTTCCACTGGGTGATCCCGGCGGTTCACATCGGCATCATCGGCATGCTGATCCTGACCCGCTGGTGGAGCTTCTGGACGAGCTGAACCCCAGGACGGCCGGAAGGGCCGCTCCACGCCGGTGACGGCGTGGAGCGGCCCTTCCGGCCGTCTGACTCCCGGGGCGCCGCCGCCGTCGGCGCGGCTGTCGGCGGCGTGACTTAGGGTTGCGTTCCGTGGAACCGGATCTGTTCACCGCCGCCGCCGAGGAGCGCCAGGAGAAGGACCCCTCCGCCTCGCCCCTGGCGGTCCGGATGCGCCCGCGCACCCTCGACGAGGTCGTCGGCCAGCAGCACCTGCTGCGCCCCGGCTCCCCGCTGCGCCGCCTGGTGGGCGAGGGCGGGAAGGGGCCCGCGGGGCCGTCGTCGGTGATCCTGTGGGGGCCGCCGGGCACCGGCAAGACGACCCTGGCCTACGTCGTCAGCAAGGCCACCGACAAGCGCTTCACGGAGCTGTCGGCCATCACCGCCGGGGTCAAGGAGGTCCGGGCCGTCATCGACGGCGCGCGACGCTCGTCGGGCGCCTACGGCAAGGACACCGTGCTGTTCCTGGACGAGATCCACCGCTTCAGCAAGGCGCAGCAGGACTCGCTGCTGCCGGCGGTGGAGAACCGCTGGGTCACCCTCATCGCGGCGACGACGGAGAACCCGTACTTCTCGGTGATCTCCCCGCTGCTGTCCCGCTCGCTGCTGCTGACCCTGGAGCCGCTGACCGACCACGACCTGCGCGGGCTGCTGCGCCGGGCGGTCGCCGACGAGCGCGGGCTGGGCGGGTCGGTGGAGCTGCCGGAGGACGCCGAGGCGCATCTGCTGCGGATAGCCGGCGGCGACGCGCGCCGTGCGCTCACCGCGCTGGAGGCGGGCGCGGGCGCGGCCCTGGACAAGGGCGAGCGCGAGGTCACCCTGGCGACGCTGGAGGAGGCCGTCGACCGGGCCGCGGTGAAGTACGACCGCGACGGCGACCAGCACTACGACGTGGCCAGCGCGCTCATCAAGTCCATCCGCGGCTCGGACGTGGACGCGGCCCTGCACTACCTGGCCCGGATGATCGAGGCGGGGGAGGACCCGCGGTTCATCGCCCGGCGGCTGATGATCTCCGCCAGCGAGGACATCGGCCTGGCCGACCCCACCGCACTGCAGACCGCCGTGGCCGCGGCCCAGGCGGTGGCGATGATCGGCTTCCCCGAGGCGCGGATCACGCTCGCCCAGGCGACCGTGGCCCTGGCCCTGGCCCCGAAGTCCAACGCCGCCTATCTGGCGATCGACGCGGCCCTGGCGGACGTACGGGCGGGCCTGGCCGGCCCCGTGCCGCGGCATCTGCGCGACGGCCACTACCAGGGCGCGAGGAAGATGGGCCACGGCGAGGGGTACCGGTACCCGCACGACGTGCCCGGCGGCATCGCCGCGCAGCAGTACGCTCCGGACGGCGTCCACGGCAGGCGCTACTACGAGCCGACGCGGTACGGGGCGGAGGCCCGGTACGCCGAGGTGGCGGAGCGGGTGCGGGCCCGGCTGCGGGAGGAGGGGGGGCCGCCGGACAAGCCCTGAGACCCGCAGGTCCCGCAGGCGCCGGCGGCCCCGTCGGCCCTCGCGGTTTCCACGCCGGTCCGGCCCGGTCAGGGCGTGGAGCCGGCCTCGAACAGGGCCCGGATCGCGTGGTGCAGCCCGGAGGCGTCCCGTACCGGCCGGGGGAAGCCGAAGAGGGCGTCGAAGCTCCGCCCGTCCGCGCGGAACCGCACCCGCAGTCCGAAGCGGTCCAGGGCCACGGGCACCACCGCCTCCCAGGCGCCGCAGGCCCGCTCCCGCTCGCCCAGCAGCGAGCACAGTCCGCGCAGCAGGTCGTCGTGGGCGGCGGCGAGGTGCTGCAGGAGCTCGGCCTCGTGGCGTGCCAGGGGGTCGGGCGACGCGGCGGCGAACTCGTCCGGCTCGACGTGCCCCTCGCCGCGCAGATCGCCGATCCACCCCTCGCCGACCTCCAGCCGCAGCGGTGTCCACGCGGCGCCCGGAAGGGGGCCCGAGGGGTGCCGCTCGGCCAGCAGCCGGGCGCAGGCCGCCCGCTCGCCGCCGGACACGGGGGTGAGCCAGCCCGCCACCTCGGCCCGGCCGCGGATGCGGTGGGGCACCGCGACGGGCGCCACGTCCGTGATCTCCATCACGGCGGCCAGATCGCCGTCCCGGGCGTGGGCCGCGGCCCGGGCGGCCGGGGAGGCGGCCGGGACCAGCAGGAACACGTCCCCCTCGGGTGTGACGGCGCGGGACTCGCAGCAGCCCTGGCCCGGCCACTGCGGTCCGACCGGTTCCGCACCGGGAATGACCAGGGCGGCCGAGGCGTTCGACTCGACGAGGGTACGCATCCGCTCGGCGGCTCCCGGCCGCCGTGTGTCAGGCTCAGCCTCGGGACGCGGCTGACCCCTCCTCGCGCTCCCCGCCCCGGCGGCGGCTCCGGCACTGCCGCCGGAGCCGCCGCCGCGTGCGGGACCGGTGCCGGGCAGGGGGCTCCCAGGTCGAAACATGCGTTCTCCTCCGCTAAGGTTAGGCTCACCTAAATTACACGGAGGTCCGTTCAACGTGAACCAGTCGCGTCCCAAGGTCAAGAAGTCGCGTGCGCTCGGCATCGCGCTGACCCCGAAGGCCGTGAAGTACTTCGAGCAGCGCCCGTACCCGCCGGGCGAGCACGGCCGGGGCCGCAAGCAGAACAGCGACTACAAGGTCCGGCTGCTGGAGAAGCAGCGTCTGCGCGCCCAGTACGACATCAGTGAGCGCCAGATGGTCCGCGCCTACGACCGCGCCCGCAAGGCCGAGGGCAAGACGGGCGAGGCCCTGGTCGTCGAGCTGGAGCGCCGCCTGGACGCGCTCGTCCTGCGCTCGGGCATCGCCCGCACCATCTACCAGGCCCGCCAGATGGTCGTGCACGGCCACATCGAGGTCAACGGCCGCAAGGTCGACAAGCCCTCCTTCCGCGTCCGCCCGGACGACGTGGTGTCCGTCCGCGAGCGCAGCCGCGCCAAGCACCCCTTCCTGGTGGCGCGCGAGGGCGGCTACGCGCCCGACGGGGAGACCCCGCGCTACCTCCAGGTCAACCTCCAGGCGCTCGCCTTCCGCCTGGACCGCGACCCGAACCGCAAGGAGATCCCGGTCGTCTGCGACGAGCAGCTCGTCGTCGAGTACTACGCCCGCTGATCCCCCGGCCCGCCCGTACGCCCGGGACCGGGCGGTACGGACGCCCCGGACCTCCAGGTCCCCGGCCCTCCTGACGCGCCGCGCGGCAGGAGGGCCGCGGCGTACCCTCCCCGGCGCGCCGCGCGGTGCGCGGCCGCACACCCCGCCCCGCCCGCCGGGCCGGAGGGAATGCGGTACGGGCGACGGCCCGCGGCGCGATAAGGTCGGTATCCGCCGTCGCACCCGTGAGATCGGTGGGCAGGTACCCCCACGAACCGCAGGACGCGGCGGCCGACCCCATACGACCCGAGGGAAGCGGTGCAGCGTGTCCGGTGGAGAGGTGGCCGGCCTCCTGGTGGCCGTCTTCTGGGCGATCCTGGTGTCGTTCCTCGCCGTGGTGCTGGTGAGGCTCGCACAGACGCTCAAGGCGGCGACCAGACTGGTGACGGACGTGACCGAGCGTGCGGTCCCCCTCCTCACCGAGGCGTCCGAGACCGTCCGCTCGGCACAGAGCCAGCTCAGCCGGGTGGACGCCATCGCCTCCGACGTCCAGGAGGTCACCGCCAACGCCTCGGCGCTCTCCTCCACCGTCTCCACCGCCTTCGGCGGCCCGCTGGTGAAGGTCGCCGCGTTCGGCTACGGAGTGCGCCGCGCCCTCGGCCGCAGGAGCGACCCGCCGCGGCCGAAGCGTTCCGTCGTCGTGGGCCGGTCCGTGCCGGCCGCGCGCCGGGGGAGCGGCCGGCGCCGCGACGGAAAGGACTGATCCCACCGTGTTCCGCCGTGCCTTCTGGTTCGGTGCCGGCGCCGCCACCGGCGTCTGGGCCACCACCAAGGTCAACCGCAAGCTGCGCAGCCTCGCGCCCGACAGCCTCGCCGCACGAGCGGCGGACCAGGCCGTGGCGGCCGGGCACCGGCTGAAGGACTTCGCGCTCGACGTCCGCGCCGGAATGGCACAGCGGGAGATCGAGTTGAACGACGCACTGGGACTGACGGCCCCCGCCGACCCCGGGGCCGCCGGCCAGGCGGAAGAACGCCGGGGGATCGCCGGGCGGGCCCCGCACCGCCCCGCCCTCGGAGCCACCCACCCGTACGACCGGAATGAGGACCACTGATGGAGTCGGCTGAAATCCGCCGCCGCTGGCTGCGCTTCTTCGAGGAGCGGGGGCACACCGTCGTGCCGTCGGCGTCGCTGATCGCGGACGACCCGACGCTGCTGCTGGTCCCCGCCGGAATGGTGCCCTTCAAGCCGTACTTCCTGGGCGAGGCCACCCCGCCGTACAAGCGCGCCGTCAGCGTGCAGAAGTGCGTGCGCACCCCGGACATCGAGGAGGTCGGCAAGACCACCCGCCACGGCACCTTCTTCCAGATGTGCGGCAACTTCTCCTTCGGCGACTACTTCAAGGAGGGCGCCGCGAAGCTCGCCTGGGAGCTGCTCACCACCTCCCAGGACGAGGGCGGCTACGGCCTGGAGCCGGAGAAGCTGTGGATCACCGTCTACGAGGAGGACGACGAGGCCGAGCGCATCTGGCGCGACGTCGTCGGCGTCCCCGCCGAGCGGATCCAGCGCCTGGGCAAGGAGGAGAACTACTGGGACATGGGCGTGCCCGGTCCCTGCGGCCCCTGCTCCGAGATCAACTACGACCGCGGCCCGGAGTTCGGCCCCGAGGGCGGTCCGGCCGTCAACGACGAGCGCTACGTGGAGATCTGGAACCTGGTCTTCATGCAGTACGAGCGCGGGCCGGGCCGGGGCAAGGACTACCCGATCCTCGGCGACCTGCCCAGCAAGAACATCGACACCGGGCTCGGCCTGGAGCGCCTGGCGATGATCCTGCAGGGCGTGCACAACATGTACGAGACCGACACCCTGCGCGCGGTCATCGACACGGCCGGCGGGCTGACCGGCGTGCGCTACGGCGCCGCCGAGGACACCGACGTCTCCCTGCGCGTGGTCGCCGACCACATGCGCACCTCCGTGATGCTCATCGGCGACGGCGTCACCCCCGGCAACGAGGGCCGCGGCTACGTGCTGCGCCGCATCATGCGCCGCGCCGTCCGCAACATGCGCCTGCTGGGTGCCGACCGGCCGGTCGTCGGCGAGCTGGTCGACACCGTGCTGCGCACCATGGGCGAGCAGTACCCCGAGCTGCTCACCGACCGGCAGCGCATCGAGACCGTCGCGCTCGCCGAGGAGGCCGCCTTCCTCAAGACCCTCAAGGCCGGCACCAACATCCTCGACACCGCCGTCACCGAGACCAAGGCCGCGGGCAAGGCCGTCCTGCCCGGCGAGAAGGCCTTCCTGCTCCACGACACCTGGGGCTTCCCCATCGACCTCACCCTGGAGATGGCCGCCGAGCAGGGCCTGTCCGTGGACGAGGAGGGCTTCCGCCGCCTGATGAAGGAGCAGCGGGAGCGCGCCAAGGCCGACGCCATGGCCAAGAAGACCGGCCACGCCGACCTCAGCTCCTACCGCGAGGTCGCCGACACCGCCGGGACCACCGTCTTCACCGGCTACACCGACACCGAGGGCGAGACCTCCGTCGTCGGCCTGCTGGTGAACGGCCTGCCCGCGCCGGCCGCCTCCGAGGGCGACGACGTGGAGGTCGTGCTCGACCGCACCCCGTTCTACGCCGAGGGCGGCGGGCAGCAGCCCGACACCGGCCGCATCCGCCTGGACTCCGGCGCCGTCATCGAAGTCCGCGACGTCCAGCAGCCGGTGCCCGGCGTCACCGTGCACAAGGGCACCGTCCAGGTCGGCGAGGTCACCGTCGGCGCCTCGGCGTACGCCGCCATCGACGTCACGCGCCGCCGGGCCATCGCCCGCGCCCACAGCGCCACCCACCTCACCCACCAGGCGCTGCGCGACGCGCTCGGCCCGACGGCCGCCCAGGCCGGTTCCGAGAACGCCCCGGGCCGCTTCCGCTTCGACTTCGGCTCGCCGACCGCCGTGCCCGGCACCGTCCTCACCGACGTCGAGCAGAAGATCAACGAGGTCCTCGCCCGTGAACTCGACGTCATGGCCGAGGTGATGAGCATGGAGGAGGCCAGGAAGCAGGGCGCCATCGCCGAGTTCGGCGAGAAGTACGGCGACCGGGTGCGCGTGGTGACCATCGGCGACTTCTCCAAGGAGCTCTGCGGCGGCACCCATGTGCACAACACCGCCCAGCTCGGCCTGGTGAAGCTGCTGGGCGAGTCCTCCATCGGCTCCGGCGTGCGCCGCGTGGAGGCCCTGGTCGGCGTGGACGCCTACAACTTCCTCGCCCGCGAGCACACGGTGGTCTCCCAGCTCACCGACCTGCTCAAGGGCCGTCCCGAGGAGCTGCCGGAGAAGATCTCCGGGATGCTCGCCAAGCTCAAGGACGCCGAGAAGGAGATCGAGCGCTTCCGCGCCGAGAAGGTCCTGGCCGCCGCCGCGGGCCTCGCCTCCTCCGCCCGCGACGTCAACGGGACCGCCTTCGTCGGCGCCCGGGTCCCCGACGGCACGACCGCCGACGACCTGCGCAAGCTCGTCCTCGACGTGCGCGGCCGCCTCCAGGGCGGGCGCCCGGCCGTGGTGGCCCTGTTCTCGGTGGCGAACGGCCGCCCGCTGACCGTCATCGCCGCCAACGACGCCGCCCGCGACCGCGGTCTGAAGGCCGGCGACCTCGTCCGTGCCGCCGCCAAGGCCCTCGGCGGCGGAGGCGGCGGCAAGCCGGACGTCGCCCAGGGCGGCGGCCAGAACCCCGAGGCCGTCGACGAGGCCGTCGCCGCCGTCGAGCGCCTGGTGGCGGCCGCCTGATGCGGCGCGGCAGGCGGCTGGCCGTCGACGTCGGGGACGCCCGGATCGGGGTCGCCTCCTGCGACCCCGACGGGCTCCTGGCCACACCGGTGGAGACCGTGCCGGGGCGCGACGTCCCGGCCGCCCGCCGCCGGCTGGCCGAACTCATCGCGGAGTACGAGCCGCTGGAGGTCGTGGTCGGGCTCCCCCGCTCCCTCAACGGGCGCGAGGGCCCGGCCGCGGCCCGGGTGAGGGCCTTCGCCCAGGGGCTGGCCGAGGCCGTCGCCCCGGTGACGGTACGCCTGGTGGACGAGCGGATGAGCACCGTCACCGCGGCCCAGTCCATGCGCGCCTCGGGAGTCTCGTCGAAGAAGGGGCGCGGCCGGATCGACCAGGCCGCGGCCGTGGTCATCCTGCAGAGTGCCCTGGAGACCGAGCGGGTGTCCGGCCGGGCCCCGGGGGAGTGCGTCGAGGCGGCCGCCCGATAGCGGTACGGTAACGTTCCGCTTCGGACGGCGCCGTTCGAACACCGAGCCGTACGCCGGAGACGGCAGTTCGGACAGCGGCGTCCGCGAGTACCGCAACCGGTTGCCGTCCGACGGCTCTAGGGGATCGATGACTGAGTATGGCCGGGGCACCGGCTCCGAACCGTGGCACCCCGACGACCCCCTCTACGGGGACCAGGGGTGGAACGGCGGAGCACACCACGGACCCCAGCAGGGAACCCAGCACGGCGACTGGGACACCTACGGCGGACAGCAGCAGTACCCCCCCCAGCACCAGCAGCACCAGGGCCACCAGCAGCCCGGCTACGGGCAGCAGGACTGGGACACCCAGGGCGGCGGGCAGCAGTACGGTCACCAGCAGCAGTACGGCGACCCGTACGGCCACCAGCACCAGCAGCACGGCGACCCGTACGGTCGGCACCAGGGTCAGCAGCAGGGCGATCCGTACGGTCAGCAGCACCAGCAGCAGTACGGCGATCCCTACGGTCAGCAGCACCAGCAGCAGGGTGATCCGTACGGACAGCACCAGCAGCAGGATGATCCGTACGGACAGCACCAGGAGCAGCACCAGGGCGACCCATACGGCGGCGGGCAGTACGCCGACCACACCGGTCACCCCGGAGCCCAGGACGCCCACTCGCACCACCCCGAGCAACACGGACAGCCCGAACACCCCGGGCAGCACGAGGAGTACGGGCAACAGCCCCCGCCGTCCCGGCGGGGACGGCGCCGTGACGAGCCGGATCCCGGCCCCGGACCCGACGAGGAGACCGGCTGGGACCCCGGCCCGGACCAGGGCGAGCACGCCTTCTTCTCGGACGACGGCGACGACGAGTACGACGACGAGGACGACGGCCGGTCCGGCCGCAGGGGCAGGGGCAAGGGCGGCCGGAAGGGCCGCAACGGCGTCGCCTGCCTGACCGTCGCCCTCGTCCTGGTCGGCGGCGTCGGCACGGCCGGCTACTTCGCCTACGACTTCTACCAGAGCCACTTCGCCGCAGCGCCCGACTTCTCCGGTCAGGGCAAGGGCGACACCCAGGTGGAGATCCCCGAGGGCAGCACACTGGCCCAGATGGGCACCATCCTGGAGAAGGCCGGAGTGGTCAAGAGCCGGCAGGGGTTCATCGAGGCGTCCCAGGCCAACCCCAAGGCGCAGAGCATCCAGCCGGGCGTCTACATGCTCCGCAAGGAGATGTCCTCGGCGGCGGCCATCGAGATGATGCTCGACCCCTCCAGCCAGAACGCCCTGATCATCGCCGAGGGCAAGCGGGCCTCGGAGATCTACGCGCTGATCGACGAGAAACTCGGCCTGGAGGAGGGCAGCACCGAGAAGGCCGCCGAGAAGGCCGATCTCGGCCTGCCCGAGTGGGCCGAGGGCAACCCCGAGGGCTTCCTCTTCCCGGCCAAGTACACGGTGGGCGACAAGACCGAGCCCGAGGACCTGCTCAGGAAGATGGTGGAGCGGGCCGACCGGGAGTTCGAGAAGGCGGACCTGGAAGGCCATGTGGAGCGGCTCGGGCTGGAGTCGCCGCTCCAGGTGCTCACCGTCGCCAGCCTGGTGCAGGCGGAGGGCAAGTACAAGCACGACTTCGTGAAGGTCTCCCGCGTGGTCTACAACCGGCTGAAGCCGGGCAACACCGAGACCAACGGCTATCTGCAGTTCGACTCCACCTACAACTACGCCAAGAACCAGTACACCCTGGACGTGCCCTCGCCCAGCGCCATGGCCAAGTTCGACCACCCCTACAACACCTACGCCAAGAAGGGTCTGCCGCCCGGCCCGATCAACAGCCCGGGCGCCGAGGCGCTGCACGCGGCGGTGGAGCCGGCCGAGGGGGGCTGGTACTACTTCGTGTCGATCACCGAGGACAACACGGTGTTCTCCGACACCTACGAGGAGCACAGCCGGCACGTGGATAGGTACAACGCGGAGCAGGAGAAGAACGGGGAGGGCCAGTGAGTCCGGCCGGAAGGCGCGCGGCGGTCCTGGGGTCGCCCATCGCACACTCCCTCTCCCCGGTGCTCCACCGGGCCGCCTACCGGGAGATGGGCCTGACCGGCTGGTCGTACGACCGCTTCGAGGTGGACGAGGACGGCATCGCGCCGTTCCTGGAGAAACTCGCCGCGGACGGCGGGGAGTGGGCCGGGCTGTCGCTGACCATGCCGCTGAAGCGGGCCGTCATCCCCCTGCTGGACGGGATCGGCGACACCGCGGCCTCGGTCGGGGCCGTCAACACCGTGGTCTTCACCGCGGACGGCCGCCGCCTCGGCGAGAACACCGACATCCCCGGCATGATCGCCGCGCTGCGCGAACGCGGCGTGGGCAGCGTTCCGCACGCCGCGGTGCTGGGCGCCGGGGCCACGGCCTCCTCCGCGCTCGCGGCGCTCGCCCGGATCTGCACCGGAGAGGTCACCGCGTACGTCCGCAGCCGGGAGCGGGCCGAGGAGATGCGCGGCTGGGGCGAGCGGCTGGGCGTGGCGGTGACGACCGCCGACTGGACGGACGCGCCGCGGGCGCTGACCGCGCCGCTGGTGGTCGCCACCACGCCCGCGGGCGCCACCGACGCCCTGGCGGCGGCCGTGCCCGAGCGTCCCGGCACCCTCTTCGACGTCCTCTACGAGCCCTGGCCGACTCCGCTGGCCGCCGCCTGGTCCGCGCGCGGCGGGCAGGTCCTGGGCGGCCTGGACCTCCTGGTCCACCAGGCGGTCCTCCAGGTCGAGATGATGACCGGCCGCTCCCCGGCCCCGCTGGCCGCGATGCGCGCGGCGGGCGAGGCCGCGCTGGCGGCGCGTACGGCCTGACGGCCGGGTGAGTCCGTTCCGTCACCGGTAGCCGGACCCGGCAAACCAGGCCCGGCGAACGAGACAGGTGTCCCGTCTTCTGGACGGACGGCCTGTCCCGCGGTGCGATCGTGAAAAGATCGGGTGCACGCACGGGCCTGGACTACTGAGGAGCACCGTTGAGCAGGTTGCGCTGGCTGACCGCGGGGGAGTCGCACGGCCCCGCACTGGTGGCGACGCTGGAGGGACTGCCCTACGGCGTGCCGGTCACCACGGAGATGGTGGCGGACGAGCTGGCGCGGCGGCGGCTGGGCTACGGCCGCGGCGCGCGGATGAAGTTCGAGCGGGACGAGGTCACCTTCCTGGGCGGGGTGCGGCACGGGCTCACCCTGGGCTCTCCGGTCGCGATCATGATCGGCAACACCGAGTGGCCCAAGTGGGAGAAGGTCATGGCGGCCGATCCCGTCGACGAGGCCGAGCTGGCCGAGCTGGCCCGCAACGCGCCGCTGACCCGCCCCCGTCCCGGCCACGCCGACCTGGCCGGGATGCAGAAGTACGGCGTGGGCGACGCCCGGCCGATCCTGGAGCGGGCCTCGGCGCGGGAGACGGCCGCCCGGGTGGCACTGGGCGCGGTCGCCCGGTCGTACCTGAGGCAGACGGCCGGCATCGAGATCGTCTCCCACGTCGTGGCGCTGGGCGGCGCCGAGGCCCCGGCCGGCACGCTGCCGGAGCCCGGGGACGTGGCACGGCTGGACGCCGACCCGGTGCGCTGCCTGGATCCGGAGGCGAGCCGGGCGATGGTCGAGGTGATCGACGCCGCCCACAAGGACGGCGACACCCTCGGCGGCGTCGTCGAGGTCGTCGCCCACGGGGTGCCGGTCGGGCTGGGCAGCCATGTGCACTGGGACCGCCGGCTGGACGCCCGGCTGGCCGGAGCGCTGATGGGCATCCAGGCCATCAAGGGCGTGGAGGTCGGCGATGGTTTCGAGCTGGCCCGGGTGCCCGGCTCGAAGGCGCACGACGAGATCGTGCCGACCGAGGAGGGGGTGCGCCGTTCCTCGGGGCGGTCGGGCGGTACCGAGGGCGGGCTGTCCACCGGCGAGGTGCTGCGGGTGCGGGCGGCGATGAAGCCGATCGCCACCGTGCCGCGGGCGCTGGCCACCGTGGACGTGACCACCGGGGAGGCCACCCGCGCCCACCACCAGCGCTCGGACGTGTGCGCGGTCCCGGCCGCCGGGATCGTCGCCGAGGCGATGGTCGCGCTGGTGCTGGCCGACGCGGTCGCCGAGAAGTTCGGCGGCGACTCGGTCGCCGAGACCCGCCGCAACGTGACCGGCTTCCTCGACAACCTGGAGATCCGGTGAGTACCGCCGGGCCGCGGGAAGCCGGCGCCGGCCCGGCCGTGGTCCTGGTGGGCCCGCCCGGCGCGGGCAAGACCACCGTGGGCGCCGTACTGGCCCGCAGGCTGGGGGTGTCGCTGCGCGACACCGACGCGGACATCGAGGCCGCCGCGGGCAAGGCCATCCCCGAGATCTTCGTCGACGACGGGGAGCCGCGCTTCCGCGAGCTGGAGCGGGAGGCGGTACGCGCGGCCCTGGCCGGGCACGACGGAGTGGTCTCGCTCGGCGGCGGCGCCGTCATGGACGCCGGCACCCGCGAACTGCTCGCCGGACTCCCCGTGGTCTTCCTGGACGTGGCCCTGGCCGACGCCGTCAGACGCGTCGGACTGGACGCCCCGCGCCCCCTGCTGGCGGTCAACCCCCGCAAGCAGTGGCGCACGCTGATGGAGCAGCGCCGCCCGCTGTACACCGAGGTGGCCCGCGCGGTCGTCGACACCGCCGGCCGCGACCCGGAGGAGACCGCCCAGGCGGTCCTGGACGCACTCGAGCTGAAGGACACATGACCACCACACCCCCCACTCGCATCACCGTCGGCGGCACAGCGGGCACCGCGCCCTACGACGTCCTCGTCGGACAGCGGCTCCTGGACGAACTGCCGGGGCTGATCGGCCCCGAAGCCCGCCGGGTGGCCGTTGTCCACCCCGAGGCGCTGACCGAGACCGGCGAGGTGCTGCGCGAGGACCTGGCGGGCCAGGGGTACGAGGCCGTCGCCATCCAGGTGCCCAACGCCGAGGAGGCCAAGACCGCCGAGGTCGCCGCGTACTGCTGGAAGGCGCTGGGGACCTCCGGCTTCACCCGCACCGACGTCGTCGTCGGCGTCGGCGGGGGAGCGACCACCGACCTGGCGGGCTTCGTCGCGGCGACCTGGTTGCGCGGGGTGCGCTGGATCGCGGTGCCCACCACGGTGCTGGGCATGGTGGACGCGGCCGTCGGAGGAAAGACCGGCATCAACACCGCCGAGGGCAAGAACCTGGTGGGCGCCTTCCACCCGCCGGCCGGGGTGCTGTGCGACCTGGCGGCGCTGGAGTCGCTGCCGGTGCACGACTACGTCAGCGGCCTGGCGGAGATCATCAAGGCGGGCTTCATCGCCGACCCGGTCATCCTGGACCTGATCGAGTCCGACCCCGAGGCCGCCCGCACCCCCGCGGGCCCGCACACCTCCGAGCTGATCGAGCGCTCCATCCGGGTCAAGGCCGAGGTGGTCTCCTCCGACCTGAAGGAGTCGGGCCTGCGGGAGATCCTCAACTACGGCCACACCCTGGCCCACGCCATCGAGAAGAACGAGCGCTACAACTGGCGGCACGGCGCGGCCGTCGCCGTCGGCATGGTCTTCGCCGCCGAACTGGGCCGCATCGCGGGCCGGCTGGACGACGCCACCGCCGACCGGCACCGGGCGATCCTCACCGCCGTCGGGCTGCCCGTCACCTACCGGGGCGACCAGTGGCCCAAGCTGCTGGAGACGATGAAGGTCGACAAGAAGACCCGCGGCGACCGGCTGCGCTTCATCGTCCTGGACGGTCTGGCCCGGCCCGCCGTCCTGGAGGGGCCGGACCCGGCGATGCTGCTCGCCGCCCACGCGGAGATCGCCGCGTGAGCGCCGCCGTGCCCCGGAAGGTCCTCGTCCTCAACGGGCCCAACCTCGGCCGTCTGGGCTCCCGCGAGCCCGACGTCTACGGCTCCACCTCCTATGCCGGGCTCGTCGAGCGGTGCACGCGGCTGGGCAGGGAACTGGGGCTGGAGGTCGAGGTCCGTGAGACCAACGACGAGGGCGAGATGATCCGCTGGCTCCACGAGGCCGCCGACGCGTCCCTCCCGGTCGTCCTCAACCCCGCCGCGTTCACCCACTACTCGTACGGGATGCGCGATGCCGCCGCCCAGCGCACCGCTCCGCTGATCGAGGTGCACATCTCCAACCCCCACGCCCGCGAGGAGTTCCGCCACACCTCGGTCGTGGCGGCCGTGGCCTCCGGCACCATCGCCGGCTTCGGCATCGGCTCCTACGAGCTGGCCCTGCGCGCCCTGGCGGACGACCGGCCGCGGGGCTGAAGGGGACCGGGACGGGCCGCCGCGGGACGTTCCGGCCGGGGCGGCACGGGCCGCGGGCACCACTTCGAACCGCCGACCGTTGACACGGCACCGACCGGGGGAAGGTACCGTTCGGTGCCGGACGCACGAGGTGACGTCCGGCCGGGCCCACCGCGCCCGGCCGGCGCACCGGACGGAAACGGAGTTGGGACCGGATGCAGCAGTACGGGACGCAGCGGCCCGTCCCGCCCTCGGGCTCACCCCAGGGCCGC
>NZ_JAKMAY010000420.1:0-3978 GCF_022015835.1 Streptomyces sp. ICN903
GCGGTCCCCGCCCCCGCCGCCTCCGTACGGTCCGCGGCGGGCTCCCGGGTGGAGCTGCGCTCGGTGACCTTCGCCTACGGCCCCGGAGCCCAGCCGGTGCTGCGCGAGGTGGACCTCACCGTCGAACCCGGCGAGCACCTGGTCGTCGTGGGCCCCAGCGGCATCGGCAAGTCCACCCTCGCCGCTGTGGTGGCGGGCCTGCTCGTCCCCGGCCGGGGCGAGGTGCTGGTGGACGGAAACCCGCCCCTCGCCGCCGGGAGGAGCGCCGGCGAGCTGGCGCGGCGGCGTGTGCTGATCCCGCAGCAGGCGTACGTGTTCACCGGCACCCTCCGCGAGAACCTGCTCTACCTGTGCCCGGACGACCGGCCCGGCGACCCGCCGGGGACCGGCCCGGGGGAGAGCGGCCCGGAGGAGAGGGTGGCGGCCTCGGTGGCGGCGGTCGGGCTCGGACCGCTGGCCGCCAGGCTGGGCGGACTGGACGCGGTGGTCGACCCGGCCGCCCTCTCCCAGGGGGAGCGGCAGCTGATCGCGCTGGGCCGGGCCCATCTGTCGCCCGCCCCCCTGGTGCTGCTGGACGAGGCCACCTGCCATCTGGACCCGGAGGCGGAGGCGCGCGCCGAGCGGGCGTTCGCGGACCGGCCCGGCACGCTGGTGGTGATCGCCCACCGGATCAGCTCGGCGCACCGGGCCGACCGGGTGCTGGTGATGGACGGCGCCCGGGCCACCGCCGGAAGCCACCGCGAACTGCTGGAGCGCTCACCGCTGTACCGCGACCTGGTGGGGCGCTGGCACACCGGCCGCGACGGCGGGCCCGCCGCCCGGCCGGGCCGGGCGAGCGCCCCGGCCTGACGGCCGGCCCGGTGCCCTGACCTGATGACCCTGCCGAGCCCGGCCGGGCGCACGCGTGCCCGCGCACATGTGCGCCCGGCCGGACGTCGGTCAGGCCGGGACCTCGTCGCGGTCGGCGCCTACACCCAGCCCGCGCCCTGCGATATCCGTATGGCGTCGACCTTGTTGCGGGCCCCGGTCTTACGGGTGATCGCGGATATGTAGTTGCGTATGGTGCCGTGCGAGAGGTGCAGCCGCCCGGCGATCTCGGAGACCGTCGCGCCCTTGGCGGCCAGCGACAGAACGCTCAGTTCCCTTGCCGTCAGGGGCATGTCCGCGGCACGGAGAAGATCATGGGCGAGGGACTCGTCCACGTATCTCTTTCCCGCGGCGACGTTCCGGATCCCCTCGAGCAACTTCTGCGGGGTGGCGTCCTTGTTGACGAATCCCAGGGCCTGGGCGTCATAGGCGCGGCGCAGCGCGCCGGGCCGTCCGGGAGTGGCCAGAACCAGTAGTCCGCATTTTGCCGAAGTCATATGCCGGCACAGTTCCGCCATGCCGGCCACGTCCGGGGCTCCGGGGCCGTCCATGTCCGCGACGCACACGTCCGCCCGCAGGGCCCGGAGCCGGCCGGGATCGCTGGACCAGGGGATGTCGCGCACCTCCAGGTCGGGTGCATCGTTGAGCAACGCTGCCAGGCCGGACCGCAGCAGGCCGAAATGGTGCACCAGCAATACCTGAATCACGTTCGGCTCCTCCAGTGCCCTGATCGGGGGACGGTTGTCGAACACCCGTCAACAGATACCTACAAATGGCACTGCTTAACGCAGAGTTTCAGCCAGTACCGGTGAGTAGCAGGGGTGTTGGAGGTAACCGGGGGGCGCGCGGATCACCGGCCTCGGTTACCGGCGCACACCACTGTTTGTTTCCGAAGTGATCAATGCGCAAACCGTTTCGATGTCTTCTTGGACCTGTTCGATCGAAACGCGTCCGGAAAGCCATCCGATCAGCGCCGAATGCCAGGTGTGCGCGATGACGCGGACCGCCGAGAGCCGTTTCGGCGTCGGCGCGTCCCGCGCCCCCACGGCGTCCAGGATGATCTCGGTGGTGAGCCGGGAGACCGCGTCGACCTCGGCGCCGGCCGAGCGGTCGGCGAAGGTGAACGCCCGCAGCATGGCCTCCGCCAGGTTCGGCTCCCGCTGGAGCGCGCGGAAGGCGCGCATCAGCGTCACCGCCACCCGGGCGGCGGGCTCCGGCTCCTTCGGAGGGTGCCGGTGCAGCGTCTCGTGCAGACGCTCCAGCTGGTCGTACATGGTGGCGACCAGCAGATGCACCTTGGAGGGGAAGTAGCGGTAGAGCGTGCCCAGCGCGACGTCCGCGGACTCGGCGACCTCGCGCATCTGCACCGCGCCGAAGCCCCCGCGCCGGGCCAGCCCGGTGCTGGCCGCCAGGATGCGGCGGCGGCGCGCCTCCTGGCGCTCGGTGAGCGAGGAGGCGGAGGGGAAGCCGGGGTGTGCCGTCAAGTCTCTCCTGCCGTCTGTCCCGTCGGGCCCGGGCGGCCCCGCCGCGGGCCCGGGCCGCGGGGCCCGGGAGACCGCATCCTCGCAGGGCGCAGCCGTGGCGTGAATCACCCGGACCGGCTCGGTCCGGAACTTCTACCGGCCGGTAATCTTGCGAGCCGGACCCGCACCGCTCCTCGGGCGGACGGGCCGGGGGCGCGGGCCGGGCGTGCCCGGGGCATCATTGAAACTTGTTCCAGAATATCGCCGGCGGTTACGCTCCGGCGGAAAATCGCCGCGAGGACCTTCGAGAAGGGGGCCGTGAGTGACGGCAGAGGCCACCTGGGGCGCCGCGCCCGGACCCCTGGCGGGCGAGGCCGCCGACGGCGGCCGGCCGCTGCGGATCGCGCTGCTCACCTACAAGGGGAACCCGTTCTGCGGCGGCCAGGGCGTCTATGTGCGCCACCTGTCGCGCGAGCTGGCCCGGCTCGGCCACCGCGTCGAGGTGATCGGCGCCCAGCCCTACCCCGTACTGGACCAGGAGGACGGCCTGCCGGGGGAGGTCGCCCTCACCCGCCTGCCCAGCCTCGACCTCTACCGGCAGCCCGACCCCTTCCGCACCCCGAAGCGCGGCGAGTACCGCGACTGGGTCGACGCGCTGGAGGTCGCCACCATGTGGACCGGGGGCTTCCCCGAGCCGCTGACCTTCTCGCTGCGCGCCCGCCGCCACCTGGCCGCCCGGCGCGGCGAGTTCGACGTCGTCCACGACAACCAGACCCTCGGCTACGGCCTGCTCGGCCTGGACCGGATCGGCTTCCCCCTGGTCACCACCGTCCACCACCCCATCACCGTCGACCGCCGCCTGGACCTGGCCGCGGCCGAGGGCTGGAGACGCCGGGCCTCGGTGCGCCGCTGGTACGGCTTCACCCGTATGCAGAAGCGCGTCGCCCGGCGGCTGCCCACCGTACTGACCGTCTCCGGATCCTCCCGCCGGGAGATCACCGAGGACCTGGGAGTGCGCCCCGAGCGCATCCACGTCGTGCCCATCGGCGCCGACACCCGGCTGTTCTCGCCCGATGCGGCCGTCCCCGAGATCCCCGGCCGCATCGTCACCACCTCCAGCGCCGACGTGCCCCTCAAGGGACTGGTCCACCTCATCGAGGCCCTGGCCAAGGTCCGCACCGAGCACGAGAACGCGCACCTCGTCGTCGTCGGCAAGCGCCCGGAGAAGGGCCCGGTGGCCGAGGCGATGGAGCGCTACGGGCTCGGCGGCGCGGTGGAGTTCGTCAAGGGCATCAGCGACCGGGAGCTGGCCGACCTGGTGCGCGGCGCCCAGATCGCCTGCGTGCCCTCCCTCTACGAGGGCTTCTCCCTGCCGGCGGCCGAGGCCATGGCCACCGGCACCCCCCTGGTCGCCACCACCGGCGGAGCCATCCCCGAGGTCGCCGGCCCCGACGGCGAGACCTGCCTGGCGGTGGAGCCCGCCGACGCCGGCGCGCTCGCCGCGGCGCTGGGCAGACTGCTCGGCGACGCGGAACTGCGGGCGCGCCTGGGCGAGGCCGGACGGGAGAGGGTGCTGCGCCGCTTCACCTGGGAACAGGCCGCCCGCGGCACGGTGGAGCACTACCGCGCCGCCGTCGCGGCCCGCAAC
>NZ_JAKMAY010000421.1:0-3964 GCF_022015835.1 Streptomyces sp. ICN903
CCCCGCCTCCGCCGTGGAGGACGGGACCTCACCCGCCCCGCGGACCGTCACCGCCAAGGGGCTCCCCAAGCGCACACCGCGGACCGTGGAGACCGGAGTCGACGTCCCCCGGCCCCGTACGGGCGGACTGAGGGCCGAGGAGCTGCGCAGACGGCTCGGCGGCTTCCAGCAGGGCGCCCGGGACGGCCAGCGCGACGCGGAGGCGC
Organism: Streptomyces sp. ICN903; assembly: GCF_022015835.1. Taxonomy (NCBI): domain Bacteria; kingdom Bacillati; phylum Actinomycetota; class Actinomycetes; order Kitasatosporales; family Streptomycetaceae; genus Streptomyces; species Streptomyces sp. ICN903. The sequence goes on from NZ_JAKMAY010000421.1 coordinate 207, forward strand.
AGATCGCCGCCGAGCGGATCGCCGCCGACCGGAGCGACGGCCCGGCGGACGACCGCGCGGAGGCGACGGACACGGGTGGCACTGTCGAGGAGGCACGCAAGTGAACGCGCCCACCACCGCACACACGCCCAGCAGGCAGGCACGCAACCTGCGCTGGCTGCTGTCCAACCTGGTCGACGAGGTCCCCGGCGTACGGTCCGTCGCCGTGGTGTCCTCCGACGGCCTGCTCCTGCTCTCCTCCGAACCGGGCAGAACCGCCGGAGACGCCGGTCCCGGCGACGGACCGGACCGCGAGGAGGACGGCGCCGGGGAGCGCGCGGACGGCGCCGCCCCGCGCCGGGAGCCGGGCGGACGGCCGGAGCGCGGTCCCAGGGACTCCGGCGCGGACCTGGCCACCATCGTCTCCGGCCTCGGCTCCCTCACCCAGGGCGCCTCCAAGCTGATGGACGCCGGGCCCGTCAAGCAGACCATGGTCGCGATGGACGAGGGCAGCCTGTTCGTGATGTCGATCAGCGACGGCTCGCTGCTCGGCGTCCACGCCGCACCCGACTGCGACATGAGCGTCGTCGCGTACCACATGGCCCTCTTCGTCGGCCGGGCCGGACACGTCCTCACCCCCGAACTCCGCACCGAACTGCGCACGTCGATGGAGCTGGACCAGTGACCTCCCACAGCCCGCTGCCCGTACGCAAACCCGCGCGCGTGCGCCCCTACTCCCTGACCGGCGGACGCACCCGCTTCGGGCACGTCCTGCTGGTGGAGACCCTCGTCGCCGCCATCGAGGCCCCCGAAGCACGCCTGGAGCTGACCTCGGGGGGCCTGCGCGACCGCGTGATGCCCGAGATGAGGGCCATCGTCGAGCTGTGCCGCCGGATGCGCTCGGTCGCCGAGATCGCCGCCCGCCTGCGGATGCCGCTGGGCGTGGTGCGCGTACTGCTCAGCGACCTCGCCGACCAGGGGCGCATCCGGGTCTACGGCACCGGCTACGACAACGACCGCCCCGACCGCGCACTGCTGGAGAGGGTGCTGGTCGGACTCCGCAGGCTCTGACGGGCCTCCCGCACCCCGTCCGGCGCGCAAGGCCGGACACAGACACCGACGCAGACCGACGCGACCCGACGCAGACCCGAAGCAGACCCCGAGAAAGACCCGTGGTGGACGCCGTGAACGACCCGGCACAGAGCGCCGAGAAGCTCCAGCCCTGGCAGGAGGAGCGCGGACGCGCCCCGATCTCCGTCAAGATCGTGGTGGCGGGAGGCTTCGGCGTGGGCAAGACGACCTTCGTCGGCTCGGTCTCCGAGATCGAACCGCTGACCACCGAGGCGGTGATGACCCAGGCCAGCGAGGACACCGACGACCTCACCGCCACCCCCGAGAAGACCACGACCACGGTCGCCATGGACTTCGGCCGCGTCACCCTCGACGCCGACCTGGTGCTGTACCTGTTCGGCACCCCCGGCCAGCGGCGCTTCTGGTTCATGTGGGACGACCTGGCGCGCGGTGCGATCGGCGCGGTGGTGATGGCCGACACCCGGCGGCTGGAGGACTGCTTCCCGGCGCTCGACTACTTCGAGAGCTGCGCCCTGCCCTACGTCGTCGCCGTCAACCACTTCGAGGGGACGGAGTACTACGAGGCCGAGGACGTGCGAGAGGCGCTGTCCGTCCCCGACCGCGTGCCCGTCGTCATCATGGACGCGCGCAAGCGGGACACGGTCGTCGACTCGCTGACGGCGCTCGTCGGCCACGCGCTGAACCTCACCCCCGCCTGACCGGCAGCCCCCGGTCCCGCACCGGCGCTCCACGCACCGGCGCCCCACGAACCCCCACACCCAGGCACCTCGTCACCCAGGCATCCCAGGGGAGAACCGCCATGCGGAAGATACTCATCGTCGGAGCCGGCCAGTCCGGTCTCCAGCTCGCGCTCGGCCTCCAGTCGCACGGCTACGAGGTCACCGTGATGTCGAACCGCACGGCGGACGAGATCCGCGGCGGCCGGGTCATGTCCACCCAGTGCATGTTCGACCAGGCCCTTCAGCACGAACGCGATCTGGAGATCAACTTCTGGGAGGACCAGAGCCCGCGCACCGAGGGTCTGGGCGTCTCGGTCGTCGGCCCCGAGGGATCCCGTGTCATCGACTGGGTGGGCCACCTGGACGGCTACGCCCAGTCGATCGACCAGCGCGTGAAGATGGCCGGCTGGCTGGAGACCTTCGCCCAGCGCGGCGGTCAGCTCGTCATCCACGGCGCGGCCGTCTCCGACCTGGACTTCTTCGCCCGCACCTACGACCTGGTGCTCGTAGCGGCCGGCAAGGGCGAGCTGGTGACGATGTTCGAGCGCGACGCCTCGCGCTCGCCGTACGACAAGCCGCAGCGCGCGCTGGCGGTGTCCTACGTGCACGGGCTGGAGCGGCGCCCGGAGCACCCCGACATGCTGGCGGTGCGCTTCAACCTGGTGCCGGGCGTCGGCGAGCTGTTCATGATCCCCGGCTACACCGTCTCCGGCGCCTGCGACATCATGTTCTGGGAGGGGGTCCCCGGCGGCCCGCTGGACGTCTTCCAGGGTGTCAAGGACCCCGCCGAGCACCTGGACCTCACGCTGGAGCTGATGAAGCGCTTCACCCCGTGGGAGTACGACCGGGCCCGCAAGGTCGAGCTGACCGACGCCGGCGGCACGCTCGCCGGCCGCTACGCGCCGACCGTCCGCAAGCCGGTCGGCCGCCTCCCCTCGGGCGGCGCGGTGCTGGGCGTGGCGGACGTGGTGGTGGCCAACGACCCGATCACCGGCCAGGGCTCCAACACCGCCTCCAAGTGCGCCGCCTCCTACCTGGCCTCCATCCTGGAGCGCGGTGACAGGCCGTTCGACGAGGAGTGGATGCAGGCCACGTTCGAGCGCTTCTGGGAGGACACGGCCCGGCACGTCACCAAGTGGTCGAACGGCCTGCTGGCGCCGCCGCCGGAGCACGTGCTGCAGCTGATCGGCGCGGGCATGGAGCACCAGGAGCTGGCGAACCGCTTCGCCAACGCCTTCAGCGACCCGTCCGACCTGGAGAACTGGTTCTTCGACCCGGAGAAGGCACAGGCGTACCTGGCGAGCCTGGCCTCGGACTGAGCCGCGCCTCCCACCGGCCGCGCGCCCCCGCCGGCCGTACGCGGCACGGCCGGTGTACGTCTCACCGGCCGTGCCGCGCCGTCTCCGCGCCGCGCAGCGCGGCCAGTTCGCCGTCGTCGAGCGAGGCGAGCGCCCGCTCCACCTCCGCCAGCCGCCGCCCGGCCGCGTCCCGCCGCCGCCCGCTGTCGGCGGCGAGCGTGAGCTGCCGGTCCAGGGCGCCGCGCGCCCGGGTCGCGAGCCTGTCCAGCCGCCGCTCCTCGGCCGACAGCCGGGCCGCCTCGGCGGCCCGGTCGCCCAGCACCCGCTCCACCGCCCGCCCGTGCTCCAGCACCGTGCGCACCTCCCGCTCGTCACGGCCGAACAGCAGCCGCAGGGAGGGCGGAAGCACCCCGGAGGAGCCCCGGTAGTGCTGCCGGGCCAGCCGTCCGGCCTCGTCACGGGCCTCGGCCAGCCGTACGCGGGTGCCGGCCAGTTCGCGCTGGAGCCGGTCGACCTTCCCGCGCCGCTCGGCCGCCTCCCGCTCGACGGCGCCGTGCGCCTCGCCGGCGGCCTCGGCCCGCCGGTACAGGTCCCGCATCCGGGTCAGCAGTTCGCCGACGGGCACGTCACCGGCCGCCGGGGCGTCCCCGTCCGCCCCGCCTGCCTCCCC
>NZ_JAKMAY010000422.1:0-3941 GCF_022015835.1 Streptomyces sp. ICN903
CCGCCCCTCCTGCCCGGGTCCGGGAGGCCGGCGGACGACCGCCGGGCCGCGGTCAGGGCCGCGGCCGGCCCCGGCCCTTCCGCTCGTGGTCGCGCCCGACCCGCAGCACCTCGTCGATGCGGGCGGGACTGAGCCGGTCCTCGACCGCGGCCGACGCCGCGATCATCAGCTCCCCGTAGAGCTCGATCTCGTCGAGGGCCACGTGGTCCTCGGTCAGTGGACCGCCGTTCTCCCCGGACACCCCCACCACCACCTCCGGCCTCCCCTCCGACGCAACCGAACTCCAGAGTAGGAAGAAGCGCCTCCCGCGCGCATGGCACGTCCGGACCATTTCGCGCCACCGCTCCCGACTACGCTCCGGCGCACTCCCGCGTTCCCTTACTCCCGCACTCCCTACGGAGCGGCGATCCTCCCGGTGTAGATGTCCTCCGGCTCCGGCAGCTCGACCTCCACCGGCACGCCGAAGCCGTACAGCGACGTGGTGGAGACCACCTCGGCGTCCCCTTCCCCGCCCGGGGCGCCCGCCGCCCGCGGGAAGGAGAAGCGGTGCCGGACCTTCCGCAGCCGCCCGCGCTCGTCCACGTACGCGTCGAAGGCCACCGTCCGGTTCGAGAGTCCCTCCGCCGCCGCGGCGAGCTGCCCCCGCGAGCGCGGCTCCGCCTCCCTCGCCGCCACCGCGAGGTCCACGGTGCCCCGGTAGTGCCGCACCGTCTCCCCGTGCAGCCGCTCCTCGCCGCGGAACGACGCCGACCGCACACCGCGCAGCAGCTCGGCGGCGCTGACCGGGTCGGTGGCGCCCCCCGTGACCAGGTTCCCGTCGGGGAGGGTCGCCGTGTCCACGCGCACCCACTTGCCGTCGGGCACGCCCGCGCCCCGGTTCCTCATGTACAGCGCGCCCGGCGTGACCAGCTCCACGACCCGGCGGCGCTCGCTCTCGCCGGTGGCCTCACCCGGCAGCACCACCCTCAGCCGCCCCGTCCGCCTCCCGTAGTCGAAGACGCCCGTGCCCCGGATGGTGACCCGGGTGCCGCCGTTGGTCATCTCCACCACCGTACGCGTCCGGGAGGTGCCCGATCCGGCCAGCGCCTCGGCCGCCTCCCGGACGGCGGCCCGCGCCTCGGCGGCGCTCACGTCGGCGGCCGCGGCGCCCCGCCCGGAGCAGCCCGCCGCGGCCAGGACCGCCAGCGCCGTCCCGGCGCAGACCGCGCCGACCGCCGCGGTCCTGCCCTTCCGCCCCCGTTGCACCACCATCGCCTGACGACCCCCAAGCACGCGTATCGGAACCCGTTCCGACTAACGACGCCCCCGCGCCCCCGTCACGGCCGGTACCGTGGCCGTGTGCAGCAGGACGACAGCCAGGGGGTGCCGCCCCAGCGGCCGGCGCCACCGCAGGAGCATCTGATCTCGACCGTGGAGAAGGGTCCGTTCTGCAGCGCCGCCTGCAGTTGCGGGTGGCGCGGCCCGGCCCGGCGGGCCCGGGGGCGCGCCCGCGCGGACGCCGCGGCCCACCAGGAGGCGTGAGGACCCGTCGGGGGCGTGAGGACCCGTCGGATGAACGGCGCCGAGGACGGCGAACGGCCGCCGGGGCGTGTGCCCCGGCGGCCGTGAACCTCCTCGGACGCCCGCCTCCCGGCCGCCCTCAGGCGACCAGGTCCCGGTCCCGCGGATGCCGCTCCGCGTCCGGCTCCCCGGCCCGCTCCGCCGGCCCCGGCGAGACCCTCACCAACCGGCCGATCCGCGGCGAGGCGGCCATCGCGCGCATCAGCGGCGTCAGCAGCGCCAGCGCCAGCGGTGCCAGCAGCAGCGCCACGGCCGTGCCCAGTGCCAGGCCGCCGATCACGTCGGTGGGGTAGTGCACCCCCATGTAGATACGGCAGACCCCGGCGAACACCGCCACCAGGATGCCGACCAGACCCAGCCGCCGGTTGACCATGAAGATCCCCACGGCCAGCGCCATCGCCAGCGTCGCGTGATCGCTGACGAACGAGAAGTCCCTCTTCCCGTCCACCAGCACCTCCAGCCCGTCATGGGTCAGAAAGGGTCTGGGCCGCTCCACGAACTCCCGGATCGGTACGTTCACCAGCACCGCCACCCCGGCCGCCAGCGGCGCCCAGACCAGCCCGGCCACCGCCGAGACCGCGTCCGGGCGGCGCCGCGCAGTCCACCAGGCCCAAAGGCCCAGCACCGCCAGCGCCACGATCGTGCCGTACTCGCCGACGTACTCCATGAGGTGGTCGGCCCAGTCGGGGGCCTGTCTGGCCAATCCGTTGATGTCGTAGAGCAGCTCGACGTCGGGGTTGTCCCATTCGGCCATCGCAATGCTGCCCTTCACTCTTCGCTGCCGACCCCCGTGGTAGCGGAATGCTCGTTCCGGACAAGGAAACGCCCTGCCCCGGCCGTACGTTCCGACCTCCACCGAACGATCACCCGGACGTTATCGGAGGGTGACCCGCGCCCGGGAACCGCGGCCGCGCACCGCGCCACCGGGGCGGCGGCCGCCCCGGGGTTCACGATGCCGTGGGCCTCGTCGCCCCGAAGTAGTCGGGGGAGTCGATCGGGTCGAAGCGGATCACCGCGCCCGTGTACGGCGCGTCGATCATATAGCCACCGCCCACGTAGATCCCCACGTGGTGGATCGACCGCGAATCGGTCAAGTCGTGCGCGAAGAAGACCAGATCACCCGGGAGCAGCTCACCGCGCTTCGGATGCGGGCCGGCGTTCCACTGGTCGTTGGCGACACGCGGCAGCTCGATGCCCACGCTCGCGTACGCCGCCTTCGTCAGACCCGAGCAGTCGAACCGCCCGCCGTCCTCCGGCGTGCCGTCCCCGCCCCACAGGTACGGCGTCCCCAGCCTCTTCTGCGCGAAGTCGATCGCCCCGGCGGCCTGCTTCGTCGGCGACAGCCGCCCGGCGGGCGCCGCGAAGCTCTTCTCCAGCTTCCGGATGACCTTCACGTAGTTCTGCGTCTCACGGTACGGCGGCACCCCGCCGTACTTCATCACCGCGTACGGGCCCGCGTTGTAGGCGGCCAGCATGTTGTCCGTCGGATCGCCGGGCACCCCCCGGACGTTCTTCGCCAGCGTGCAGTCGTACTTGGCCGCCGACGGGATCGCGTCGGCCGGATCCCACACGTCGCGGTCGCCGTCACCGTCGCCGTCGACACCGTGGACCGCCCAGGTGCCGGGGATGAACTGGGCGATCCCCTGCGCCGCGGCGGGGCTGCGCGCCTTCGGGTTCCAGCCGCTCTCCTGGAAGAGCTGGGCGGCCAGCAGCGCCGGGTTGAGCGCCGGGCAGTAGTTGCCCCACTTCTGCACCAGCGGCCGGTACGCCGCCGGCACGGCGTTCTTCGCCAGCGCGACCGCACCGCCCCTCCCGCCGAACAGGTTCGACGCGGCGCTGTACGTGCCCACCACGAGCAACGCCAGCAAGCACATGACGAGCCCGAAACCGACCCCGATCGCCACCCACGCCTTCCGCACCCCTCAACCCTCCCCCATCCGAAAGGAGTTCACTGCCGATTCGGCCGCAACCGTGTCAGAATCCAAGTGAAGCGCAACTTTCGACAACCCTCACCGGGGCGGTGAACACAGCATGTTTCTGGCAGCCGAAAAAGGCGACATCACCACCATCATCGGCGGAATCGCCCCCGACTGGGGCCCGTTCGGATCGCTGGGCAACGAGGCCCGCGTGATGATCGAGGTCGTCATGGCCGTCGCCATCCTCCTCTGCCTCGGCATCGCCATCTGGGGCGCGGCCAAGCAGCGCATCGGCGCCACGGCGCTGCGCGACACCTTCAGCGCGGAGCAGGGCAAGGGGCTGATCGTGGCGGGCCTGACCGGGGTCTTCATCATCGGATCCCTCGGCACGCTCTTCACGATCGTCTACGGCATGGCCGTGTAACCGCGCACCGCCCCGCCTCCCCTCCGGCCCCCGGTGCCCGG
>NZ_JAKMAY010000423.1:0-3936 GCF_022015835.1 Streptomyces sp. ICN903
GGGGGTGTGGGGAGGGTCACGGCCGTGCCCGGGGAATGCCCCCGTCCGCGGATGGCCTTTTCAACAGTGGTGCGTTCATACTGAAAGCACCCTGGATTGGCTGGTTCCCATTGGAGGAACCTCCGAAACCGTCCCCGAATCGCCCAGTGAAGGTCACGCATGTCCGCTCCGGCCACCGACACCCCGGCCACGCCAGACACCCCCGGTACCCCTGGTAACGAAAACGGATCCCGGTCGCCCGGGAGCGGCGTCGACCGCTTCTTCAAGATCTCCGAGCGGGGCTCGACCGTGGGCCGCGAGCTGCGCGGCGGTCTGGCCACCTTCTTCGCGATGGCCTACATCGTCGTGCTGAACCCGATCATCCTGGGCGCGGGCACGGACAAGTTCGGCCAGCAGCTCGACAACGCCCAGCTCGTCACCGCCACCGCCCTGATGGCCGGTCTGACCACCATCCTGATGGGCGTCATCGGCAACGTGCCCATCGCGCTGGCCGCCGGGCTCGGCATCAACGCCGTGGTCTCCCTCCAGCTCGCGCCGCAGATGAGCTGGCCCGACGCCATGGGCATGGTGGTCCTGGCCGGACTGGTGCTGATGCTGCTGGTCGCCTCCGGACTGCGCGAACGCGTCATGGACGCCATCCCCGGCGGGCTGCGCCGGGCCATCGCCATCGGCATCGGCCTGTTCATCACCCTCATCGGCCTGGTGGACTCCGGCTTCGTCACCCGCAACCCCGACGCCGCGCACACCACCGTGCCGCTCGGCCTCGGGCAGGGCGGCCACCTGACCGGCTGGCCGGTGCTCGTCTTCATCCTCGGCCTGGCCCTCACCTTCGTCCTGGTCATCAGGAGGACCAAGGGCGCGATCCTGATCAGCATCGTCGTGATGACCGTGGTCGCCGTGGTGATCAACGCGGTCGCCGAGATCCCCGACGCGGCCTGGGGCCTGGCCGTGCCCAACGTGCCCGAGAGTATCGTCAGCACCCCGGACTTCGGCCTGATCGGCGAGGTCAGCCTCTTCGGCGGCTTCGCCGAGGTCGGCGTGCTGACCGGTTCGCTGTTCGTCTTCACCGTGCTGCTGTCCGGCTTCTTCGACGCGATGGGCACCATCATCGGCGTCGGCCACGAGGCGAAGCTGACCGACGAGCAGGGCCGGCTGCCCGGCATGGGCCGCATCCTGATGACGGACGGCGTCGCGGTCGCGGGCGGCGGCTTCGGCTCCTGCTCGGCCAACACCTGCTTCGTGGAGTCCACCGCCGGTGTCGGCGAGGGCGCCCGCACGGGCCTGGCCAACATCATGACCGGCGCGCTGTTCCTGCTGGCCCTGGTCTTCACGCCGCTGGCCACCGTGGTGCCCTCGCACGCCGCGACCCCGGCGCTGGTCGTGGTCGGCTTCCTGATCATGGCCTCGAACGTGCGGGAGATCGACTGGAGCGACCAGACCGTCGCCGTCCCGGCGTTCCTGACGCTGATCTCCATGCCGTTCACCTACAGCATCACCAACGGCATCGGCATCGGCGTGCTCTCCTACATCCTGCTGCGCACCGCCACCGGACGCTTCCGCGAGATCCCGTGGCTGCTGAACGCCGTCGGCGCCTGCTTCCTGGTCTACTTCCTGCTGGACCCGATCCAGCAGGTGCTGGGAGTCGGGTGACCGGGGCCGGGACCGGTTGACCTGGACCGGATGAACGCGCCGCCGGGCGATCCGCCCGGCGGCGCGTTCGCGCGTGTCGGGGGCTTCGCGCGGAGCCGTCCGCGTGGAGGCGCGCCGTCCGTCCGTAGGCTTGGCACCTTCGTTTCCGTGGACTCCATGGGGACACGGTCTCGGGGTAGGCGGGGGAGGGCGTCGGCTCTTCTTGCCGGCTCACTCGCACAGGTGATGAGGAACACCCCTTCCGCACCCTCCTCGGACTGGTCCTTAGGAGAAGTAATGAGTTAGGCTAACAAATATGCCGGATCTGTCCCGGGGCGAGGACGCCGAAGCCGTCAGCGCCCTCCGTTCCGCCACGATGCGCCTGGCGCGCCGCCTCAAGCACCAGCGCGTCGACGAGTCGCTGAGCCCGGCCGAGATGTCGGTCCTCGGCACCCTCGCGCGCTGCGGCTCCGCCACGCCCGGCGAGCTGGCGCGCAAGGAGCACGTGCAGCCGCCGTCGATGACCCGCATCGTGGCCATGCTGGAGGCCAAGGGGCTCGTCCGGCTGGAACCGCACAGGGACGACCGCCGCCAGAAGGTGGTCACCCAGACCGAGCGGGCCGAGGCGATGCTCGCCGCGAGCCGCACCAAGCGCGACGCCTGGCTCGCCGAACTCGCCGGCCGGCTCGACGAGGACGAGTGGGCGCGGCTGCGCGCCGCGGCCCCCGTACTGGAGAAGCTCGCGCAACTGTAAGAAGGAGTAGCGCCACGAGGAGGCGAAACCGATTGAGTCCGGGACCCGGAGCAGACTCCGCACCCGCACCCGACGAGAACACAGGCGGCCCCGCCCCGACCGGGAAGCCCGCCGGGAACGCCGAGCCCGCGAAGACGGCCGAACCCCGGAAGCCCGCGAAGACGGCCGAACCCCGGAAGCCCGCGAAGCCCTCGACGTTCAGCTCGCTGCGCATCCGCAACTACCGGCTGTTCGCCGCCGGGCAGCTCGTCTCCAACACCGGCACCTGGATGCAGCGCATCGCCCAGGACTGGCTGGTCCTCAGCCTCACCGGATCCGCGACGGCCGTCGGCATCACCACGGCGCTGCAGTTCCTCCCCATGATGCTGCTGGGCCTGTACGGCGGAGTCATCGCCGACCGCTACCCCAAGCGCAGGCTGCTGCTGATCACCCAGACGGCGATGGGCCTGACCGGACTCGCGCTCGCCGCGCTGACCCTCAGCGGCCACGTCCACGTCTGGCACGTCTACGCCCTCGCCCTCGTCCTGGGACTGGCGACGGTCGTGGACAACCCCGCCCGCCAGACCTTCGTCTCGGAGATGGTCGGCCCCGACCAGCTCGCCAACGCCGTCTCCCTCAACGGCGCCAACTTCCAGTCCGCCCGCCTGGTCGGCCCTGCCGTCGCCGGTGTGCTGATCACGGCCGTGGGCAGCGGCTGGGCGTTCCTGCTCAACGGGCTGTCCTTCATCGCGCCGATCACCGGCCTGCTGATGATGCGCGCCGCCGAACTGCACGTCATCGAGCGGGCCCCGCGTGCCAAGGGCCAGCTCCGCGAGGGCCTGCGGTACGTCGCGAGCCGGCCGGAGCTGATCTGGCCGATCACGCTCGTCGGCTTCGTCGGCACCTTCGCCTACAACTTCCCCATCTGGCTTACCGCCTTCACCGACAAGGTCTTCGACGAGGGCGCGGGCACCTACGGCCTGCTCAACAGCCTGATGGCCGTCGGCTCGGTCGTCGGCGCGCTGCTGGCCGCCCGGCGCGGCGTGAGCCGGATGCGGGTGATGGTCGGCGCCGCGCTGCTCTTCGGCGTGCTGGAGATGACCGCGGCCCTCTCCCCGTCGTTCTGGGTCTTCGCCCTGCTGATGGCGCCCATCGGCGCGGTGGGCCTGACCTTCAACGTCACCGCCAACTCCACCGTCCAGCTCGCCTCCGACCCGGCGATGCGTGGCCGGGTGATGAGCCTGTACATGATGGTGTTCATGGGCGGCACCCCGCTCGGCGCTCCGCTGATGGGCTGGATCACCGACACCTACGGCGCCCGCGTCGGTTTCCTGGCCGGCGGCCTGATCTCGGCCGCGGCCGCCGTCGCCACCGCCCTGGTACTGGCCCGGATCGGCGGGCTGCGGCCGAGGGTGGGCCTGCGCCGAGGCCGCCTGGGCCTGACGTTCGTCCCGGTCGCGCGGGGTGTGCGGGCGGCCGGCGCGGCCGGAGCGGCGAGCTCGGAAGGGCCGGAGAGCATAGCGGGGGACGGCCCGGCCCCGCAGGACCGCACCCCGGTCTCCCCGCGCCGGACC
>NZ_JAKMAY010000424.1:0-3915 GCF_022015835.1 Streptomyces sp. ICN903
CGAGGCCGAAGCGGCCCTGGCGCAGGGGGCGGGCGCCGCCCACCCCACCGAGCTGCCCGGCTCCCTCGACACCCCCGGCCTCCTCGGTCCGCCGCACCCGCAGGGCGCCCCGCAGGCCCCCGGGCGGGAACCGGCCGCATCCGCCGCAACCGCCGAACCGGCCGAACTCACGGAACAGGCCGCGCCGTTCACCGCGGCCGGACTGCGGGTGCTCGCCGGGGGCTCGCTGCCGCTGTCCACGACCGGCTTCGAACCGGACGGCTCACGCCTCGACCTGCCGTCGAACTGGCTGGTGGTGGGCCGGGGCGACTGACGCCAAAGGCGTGGACCGGTGACACCGGCCCGGCGCTCCACCCTGCTCTTTGACGCCGCCCGGGCTGGGCGTAACGTGGCCTTCCATGACGAAGATCCTGATCAGCGCCGACATGGAGGGCGCCACGGGGGTGACCTGGCCCGCCGACGTCCTGCCCGGGACCCCGCAGTGGGAACGCTGCCGCCCGATGTTCACCTCCGACGTGAACGCGGCGATCGCCGGGTTCCTCGACGGCGGCGCGGACGAGGTGCTTGTCAACGAGGCGCACTGGACGATGCGCAACCTGCTGCTGGAGAAGCTGGACGACCGCGCCCAGATGCTCACCGGCCGCCACAAGTCGCTCAGCATGGTCGAGGGCGTCCAGCACGGCGACGTCGACGGCATCGCCTTCGTCGGCTACCACACCGGCGCCGGCGCCGAGGGCGTCCTGGCCCACACCTACCTCGCCAACTCCATCACCGGAGTGTGGCTGGACGGCGAGCGGGCCAGTGAGGGCCGCCTCAACGCCGCTGTGGTGGCCGAGTACGGCGTCCCCGTCGTCCTGGTCACCGGCGACGACCGCACCTGCGCCGACGCCCGCGGCTACGCCCCCGCCGCGCGCGGCGTCGCCGTCAAGGACTACGTCTCCCGCTACGCCGCCGTCTGCCGCACCCCCGCCCGCACCGCCGCCGACATCCGCGCGGCGGCGAAGGAGGCGGCCGCGCTGGCGGTGCGCCACGAGCCCACCGGCCCCCGGCCCCGCGCGATCGAGATCGAGTTCGACGCCGAGCACCTGGCCGGCGCGGCCACCGTCGTGCCCGGCGTGGAGCAGACGGGTGAGCGCCGGGTGGCGTACACATCGCCGTCCATGTACGAGGGGATCCGCACCTTCAAGGCGGTCACCACCGTCGTCTCTGCCGCAGTGGAGGAGCAGTATGGCTGAGCGCATCGACAACCGGGCACTCGACGAGGCGGTCGCCTTCACCTCCGAGCTGATCCGCATCGACTCCGTCAACCTCGGCAACGGCGACGGCACCGAGCGCAAGGCCGCCGAGTACGTCGCCGGGAAGCTGTCCGACGCCGGGATCGAGCCGGTGGTGCTGGAGAAGGTCCGCGGCCGCACCAACGTCGTCGCCCGCATCGAGGGCACCGACCCCTCCGCCGACGCGCTGCTCGTCCACGGCCATCTGGACGTGGTGCCCGCCGAGCCCGCCGACTGGACCGTCCATCCCTTCTCCGGCGAGATCCGCGACGGCGTGGTCTGGGGCCGCGGCGCGGTCGACATGAAGAACGCCGACGCGATGGTCCTCGCGGTCGTCCGCGCCTGGGCCAGGGCCGGGGTGCGCCCCCGCCGCGACATCGTCCTCGCCTTCACCGCCGACGAGGAGGACACCGGCCAGTACGGCGCGGACTTCCTCGCCCGCGAGCATCCGGAGCTGTTCGAGGGCTGCACCGAGGGCATAAGCGAGTCCGGCGCCTACACCTTCCACGCCGGCGGCGGCCTGCAGCTCTACCCGATCGCGGCGGGCGAGCGCGGCACGGCCTGGATGGAGCTGACCGCCAACGGCCGGGCCGGGCACGGCTCCAAGGTCAACCGCGCCAACGCGGTGAGCCGGCTGGCCGCCGCGGTGCACCGCATCGGTGAACACGACTGGCCGGTGCGGCTGTCGAAGACGGTGCGCGCCGCCCTCACCGAGCTGTCCCGCATCCACGGGCTGGACACCCCGGACTTCGACGCACCCGACTTCGACGTGGACGCCCTGCTGGCCAAGCTGGGCCCGTCCGCCAAGCTGGTCGAGGCCACCGTGCGCAACAGCACCAACCCCACCGGACTCAAGGCCGGCTACAAGATCAACGTCATCCCCGGCACCGCCGAGGCGCATGTGGACGGGCGGATGCTCCCCGGCACCGAGGAGGAGTTCACCGCCACCATGGACGAGCTCACCGGCCCGGACGTGGACTGGCAGTTCTACCACCGCGGCCCGGCCCTTCAGGCGCCGGTCGACTCGCGCACCTTCGCCGTGCTGCGCGAGTCCCTGGAGCACTTCGACCCCGACGCCCACGTCATCCCGTTCTGCATGACCGGCGGCACCGACGCCAAGCAGTTCGCGGAACTGGGCATCGTGGGCTACGGCTTCACCCCGCTGAGGCTGCCCGAGGGGCTGAACTACCAGGCGATGTTCCACGGCGTCGACGAGCGCGTCCCCGTGGACGCCCTCCACTTCGGCGTCCGGGTCATGGACCGCGCCCTGTTCGCCCTCTGAGCCCCGGGGCGGCCCCGGGCGGCCCCGGGCCGCCCCGGCCGCGCCCTTCCGCACCCCCTTTTCGAAGAACCCGCCGAGCCCGCGAGGAGCCGCGCACGATGACGTACGCCACCGCCCCGTACGGCACCTGGGAGTCACCGATCGACGCCCACCTGGTCGCCGCGCACGACGGCCACCCCGAGTACGCGGGCACCGTCGGCGCGGAGGTGTGGTGGACCGAGCCCCGCCCCGCCGAGGGCGGGCGGCGGGCGCTGATGAGGCTGCGCCCGGACGGGTCCGGCCCCGCGGAGTCGGTGCTGCCCGAGCCGTGGAACGTCCGCAGCCGGGTGATCGAGTACGGCGGGCGCCCCTGGGCCGGGGCCGCACGCGGGACGGGCGGACCGCTGATCGTCTTCGTCCACCACGCCGACCAGCGGATGTACGTCTTCGAACCGGACGCCCCCGGCGCCGAGCCGCGCCCCCTCACCCCCGTCTCGGCTCTCGGCGAGGGCCTTCGCTGGGCCGACCCGGTGGTGCTGCCGGAGCGGGGCGAGGTGTGGTGCGTACTGGAGGAGTTCACCGGCGGGCGGCCCACCGACGTACGCCGGGTGATCGCGGCCGTCCCCCTGGACGGCTCGGCGGCCTCCGACCGCTCCCGGATCCGCGAACTGACCGGCGACACCGACCGGTTCACCACCGGCCCCCGCCTCTCCCCGGACGGCAGGAGGGCGGCGTGGCTGGTCTGGGACCACCCCCGGATGCCCTGGGACGGCACGGTCGTCCGCCTCGCCGACGTCACCGACGAGGGCGGCTTCGCCGGCGTCCGCGCCGTCGCCGGCGGCGAGCGGGAGTCGGTGGCGCAGGTCGGCTGGGCGGCGGACGGCTCGCTGCTGTACACCGGCGACGCGAGCGGCTGGTGGAACCTGTACCGCCTGGACGCCGGCGCGGCGGGCTCCGACGCCGGCGGGACGGGCACGGCCACCCCCCTGTGCCCACGCGAGGAGGAGTTCGGCGGGCCGCTGTGGAAGATCGGCCACCAGTGGTTCCAGCCGCTGGAGGACGGCACGGTCGCCGTCCTGCACGGCCGCGGTTCCCTGCGCCTGGGCGTCCTGGAGCCGGCCACCGGCGAACTGGCCGACGCCCCCGGCCCGTGGACGGAGTGGGCCCCGACCCTGGCCGCCGCGGGCACCCGCGTCATCGGCGTCGCCGCGAGCCCGCGCGGCGCGTACGAGGTCGTGGAGCTGGACACCTGCACCGGGCACGCCCTGGTCGTCGGCTCCGCCCACACCGACCTGGTCGACCCCGCGTACTACCCCGACCCCGCCGAGCGCGTCTTCCGCGGCCCGGACGGCCGCGAGATCCACGCCCACCTGTACCCCC
>NZ_JAKMAY010000425.1:0-3893 GCF_022015835.1 Streptomyces sp. ICN903
CCCCCCTGGATGGGCGCCCGCCACCCCGAGACCCTGCCGCGCGACGAGACGGGCGCGGTGATCTGGTACGGCTCGCGCAACCACTTCTGCGCCTCCTCGCCCGTCTACCGCGACCACGCCCTGCGCATCACGGCCGACCTCGCCGACCGCTACGGCGACCACCCCGCCCTGCGGCTGTGGCACGTGAACAACGAGTACGGCACCGCCTGCTGGTGCGATGCCACCGCCACCCACTTCCGCCGCTGGCTGCGCGACCGCTACGAGAGCCTGGACGCCCTCAACGACGCCTGGGGCACGGCCTTCTGGAGCCAGCGCTACGGCGACTGGGACGAGATCATCCCGCCGCGCCGTGCCCAGTACATGGTCAACCCCACCCAGGAGCTGGACTTCCGCCGCTTCACCAGCGACGCCCTGCTGGAGTGCTTCACCGCCGAACGCGACGCCCTGGTGAAACGCACCCCGCACATCCCCGTCACCACCAACTTCATGCCCCTGTTCGTCGGCCAGGACGGCTGGACGTGGGCCAGGCGCGAGGACGTCGTCTCCGTCGACCTCTACCCCGACCCCGCCGACCCGGAGGGGGACGACGGCGCCGCGTGGGGGGCGCTGGTGCAGGACCTCACCCGCTCCCAGGCAGACGGCCCCTGGCTGCTGATGGAACAGGCCGCGGGACCGGTCAACTGGCGCGGCGTCAACCATCCCAGACCCGAGGGCCTGACGCGGCTGTGGTCGCTGCAGGCCGTGGCGCGCGGCGCGGACGGGGTCTGCTTCTTCCAGTGGCGCCAGTCGCGGCAGGGCAGCGAGAAGTTCCACTCCGGGATGGTCTCCCACGCCGGGCCGCGCGGCCGCACCTTCCGGCAGGTGCGCGAACTGGGCGCCGACCTGGGCCGCCTGGGCGCGGTCACCGGCTCGCCCGTGACCGCGCGGGCGGCCGTACTGCACGACTGGAACGCCTGGTGGGCCACCCTGTCCGCCGGCCGCCCCTCGAACCTCCTCACCTACGAGCGGCCGCTGCGCGCCTGGCACCGCGCCCTGTGGGAGTCCCACCTGACCTGCGACTTCGCCCACCCCGAGAGCGAGTTGGGCGACTACGCCCTGGTCGCCGTCCCCCATCTGTACCTGCTCACCGACGCCGCCCTGGACAACCTCGCCTCCTACGTGCGCGGCGGCGGCACCCTGGTGTGCGGCTTCTTCACCGGCGTCGCCGACACCGACGACCGGGTGCGCGAGGGTGGCGTGGACGCCCGGCTGCGCGAGGTACTGGGCATCGGCACCGTGCACGAGTGGTGGCCGCTTGACGAGGGCGAGGTCCAGCCGCTCGCCGCCTGCGGGGACGTCCTCGGCGCGGACGCTGTCGCGGGAGGTGTCACCGGTCCCGTCGGCACCCTGTGGCGCGAGGACTTCGAGACCCTGCCCGGCGCCGTGACCGTCGCCGCCTACCGCGGCGGCGAACTCGACGGCCGCCCCGCGATCACCCGCCACCCCTTCGGCGACGGCACCGCCTGGTACCTGTCCACCCTCCCCGATCCCGCCGCGCTGCGCGCCCTGCTGTCCCGCGCGGCCGGCGAGGCCGGGCTGCGGCCTCCGCTTCCCGGACTGCCCACGGGAGTGGAGGCCGTACGCCGCGGTGCCTGGCTGTTCCTCCTCAACCACCGGCGCGAGCCGGCCACCGTCCCCCTGCCCGCCCCGGCGACCGACGAGCTCACCGGGCGGCGGCACGAGCACGCGATCACCCTCGGCCGCCACGGCGCCGCCGTCCTGCGCGAGGACCCGCCCGCATAGGGCGGCGGGCGAGCCCCCCGCACAACGGAAAAGGCGACGGCGCCGGCGGATCGCATCCGCCGGCGCCGTCCGCGTGCCCCGGGACCGCCTGCCGTCTCAGTCCTCCGTCACCGGAAGCCGGGCCCCGTCCCGGAGGAACAGCGGGATCCGCTCCAGCGGCGCGGGCACGGTGACCGGCCCGCCGCCGGGGTACCTCTCGCCCGTCCACGCGTCCGTCCACTCCGCCCCGGCCGGCAGGTGCACGGTGCGTTCCCGGGCGCCGGCCTCCAGCACGGGCGCCACCAGCAGATCCGGCCCGAACAGGTAGGCGTCGTCCACCTCCCAGGCGGCCGGGTCGCCGGGGAACTCCAGGAACAGCGGACGCATCGGCGGCAGCCCCTCGGTGTGGGCGGCGCGCATCTGCTCCAGCACGTACGGCCTGAGCCGCTCGCGCAGCCGCAGGTACGCCTCCAGGATCTCCCCGGCCTCCCGGCCGTAGGACCACACCTCGTTGGGCCCGCCTGTCATGTCCGGGCCCAGCGGCATCCCCGGATCGCGGAAGCCGTGCAGCCGCATCAGCGGGGAGAGCGCGCCGAACTGGAACCAGCGCACCATCACCTCGCGGTAGGCCGGGTCGTCCGGGTCGCCGCCGTGGAAGCCGCCGATGTCGGTGTTCCACCACGGGATGCCCGACAGCGCGGTGTTGAGCCCGGCCGCGATCTGGCGGCGCAGGGTGGCGAAGTCGGTGCCGATGTCCCCGGACCACAGGGCGGCGCCGTAACGCTGGGAGCCCGCCCAGGCCGACCGGTTCAGCGAGACGATCTCGGTGACGCCCTCGGCGGCCAGACCGTCGTGGACGGTACGGGCGTTCTCGCGCGGGTAGAGGTTGGACACCTCCAGTCCCGGACCGGCGTGGTAGCGCAGGTTCGCCGCGAAGCCGGGCTTGAGCTCCGGCTCGCCCGCGTCCAGCCAGAACGCCGTGATGCCGTACGACAGGTAGTTCTCCCGGATGCGGGACCACACGAAGTCGCGGGCGTCGGGGTTGGTGGCGTCGTAGAAGGCGACCTGGACGGGCTCGGCCACCCCCTTGTCCGGCCAGTCGGCGTGCGCCATCGGCCCGTACTCGGTGCCGATGAACAGGCCCTGCTGCTCCATGGGCCGGTGGTTCTCGCTCAGCGGCGAGACCGACGGCCACACCGAGACCACCAGCTTCACGCCCAGCTCGTCCAGCTCCTTGACCATGGCCGCCGGATCGGGCCACTCGGCCGGGTCGAACCTCCACTCGCCCAGATGCGTCCAGTGGAAGAAGTCGCAGACGATCGCCGACAGTGGCAGCCCGCGCCGCTTGTACTCCCGCGCCACCGACAGCAGTTCGTCCTGGGTGCGGTAGCGCAGCTTGCACTGCCAGAAGCCGGCCGCCCACTCGGGCAGCATCGGGCTGCGGCCGGTGGCGGCCGAGTAGCGGCGCTGGGCGTCGGCCGGGTCGCCGGCGGTGATCCAGTAGTCGATCTGGCGGGCGGAGTCGGCCACCCAGCGGGTGCCGTTGTGCGCCAGCTCCACCCGTCCGACGGCCGGGTTGTTCCACAGCAGGGTGTAGCCGCGCGAGGAGGTCAGCACGGGGATGGAGACCTCGGCGTTGCGCTGGACGAGGTCGACCACCGCGCCCTTGTGGTCCAGCAGCCCGTGCTGGTGCTGGCCCAGCCCGTACAGCCGCTCGCCGGAGTAGGCGGCGAAGCGCTGCTCCAGGCGGTGGTAGCCGTTGCCGGTGGCGGTGTGCAGCCGGGAGCCGGGCCACCAGAAGTGCGCGCGGTCCTCGGACAGCAGCTCGGCACCGTCGCCGGTGCGCACGAAGCGCAGCATGCCGTCGGCGCTCACCACGGCGGTGATCGCCCCGCAGGTCACCCGCGCGTGGTCGTCCTCGATCCGGATGTCCGGCCCGGACCCGGCGGGCGGCGGATCGGCCAGGAGGGCGCCGGGCAGCCCGTCCAGGACCGGGCCGCCCAGCCGGGCGCGCACCCGTACGGCGTCCGGCCCCCAGGGCTCGACGCGTACGGTCTCCTGCCGCCCGCGCCACTCCAGTGCGCCGTCGCGCGTGCGGAAGGTGCCGCGGGTGGGGGAGGACTGGGCCAGGG
>NZ_JAKMAY010000426.1:0-3860 GCF_022015835.1 Streptomyces sp. ICN903
CTCGGGGGCGGTGTTCAAAGCGGAGGGCTCGTACGGCGGGCGGGGCGGATACGCGCGGTTCGTCTCGTGGTCGCTCATACACACAACCGTGCGCGCCCGGAATGAGAACTTCATGAGGGCGGGCTGAAACCCGGGGAAGAACCGCACCAGGCGCCCCGGGCTTCCCCCGGCCGGGCTCCGGCCGGAACCCGGCGGGAGCCCCGCCCGGTCCCGTCGAGCCTCCCGTCAGCCGCCGCAGCCGCAGGAGCGGCGCACCACCAGCCCCGTCGGGAACTGGCGCACGCGCTCGCGCCGCGAGCCCGTCGCGCGCACCCCGTCGTCCAGCACCAGGTCGACCGCCGCGCGGGCCATCGCCTCGCGGTCCGAGCCCACCGTGGTCAGCGGCGGGTCGGTCAGCGCCGCCTCCTTGACGTCGTCGAACCCGGCCACCGCCAGTTCGCCGGGCACGTCCAGACCCAGCTCGCGGGCGGCGCGCAGCACGCCGATGGCCTGGTCGTCGGTGGCGCACACCAGCGCGGGCGGGCGGTCGGGGCCGGCCAGCAGGTCGAGGGCGACGCGGTAGGTGTCGTAGCGGTTGTAGGGGGCCTGGAAGAGGCGGCCGTCGGTGGAGCGGCCGGCCTCCTTCATCGCCCGGCGCCAGCCCTCGACGTGGTCGGTGACCGGGTCGCCGTAGGCGGGGGTGGACTCCACGCCGCCCAGGCAGGCCACGTATTCGTGGCCGTGCTCCAGCAGGTGCCGGGTGACCATCTGGGCGCCGCCGACGTCGTCGAGGACGACGGCCACGTCGTCGATCGCCTCGGGCCGCCGGTGCAGCAGCACCACGCGCGCGTCCCACGCCTCTATCTCGGCGGCGGCGCGCTCGCTGGGGCCCTGGCTGATCAGGATCAGGCCCGAGACGCGCATGCCGAGGAAGGCCCGCAGATAGTGCACCTCGCGCTCGTCGAGGTAGTCGGAGTTGCCGACGAGCACCATCTTCCCGCGGTCGGCGGCGGCCTGTTCGACCGCGTGCGCCATCTCCGCGAAGAACGGCTGCCGGGCGTCGGGGACGATCAGCCCTATCAGGTCGGTGCGCCGCGACGCCATCGCCTGCGCGACCCGGTCCGGCCGGTACCCCAGCTCCTTGATCGCGGCGAGCACGCGCTCGCGGGTCGCCGGCGCGACCGGCCGCGGCCCATCGTTTATCACATAACTGACGACCGCGGTCGACGTACCCGCCAGTCTCGCCACATCGTCCCGCGTCACCTTCGCCACAGCGGAAGTCTACGCGCGCCGACTCAGTTCCCTCCCCGGCGAGCGGCGGTCTTCCGCCCGCTCCCGGCCGCCTCCCCGCCGACGCCGTTCGCCGCGTCCTGCGCCATCCTCTCGGCGGCGTCCACGGTCGCCCTCGCGTCCTTGCGCGCCTTGCGCTCCTCGGGGGTCGGCTCCTTCTTCTCCGGCAGCACGAAGCGGTAGCCGACGTTGCGCACGGTCCCGATCAGCGACTCGTGCTCCGGGCCGAGCTTGGCGCGCAGCCGCCGTACGTGGACGTCGACGGTCCGGGTGCCGCCGAAGTAGTCGTAGCCCCACACCTCCTGGAGGAGCTGCGCCCTGGTGAACACCCGGCCGGGGTGCTGCGCCAGGTACTTCAGCAGCTCGAACTCCTTGAAGGTCAGGTCCAGTACGCGCCCCTTGAGCTTGGCGCTGTAGGTGGCCTCGTCCACCGACAGGTCCCCGGTGCGGATCTCCGCCGGGCCGTCCTCGCCGGAGATCTGCCGCCGCCCGGTGGCCAGCCTCAGCCGGGCCTCGACCTCGGCCGGGCCGGCGGTGTCCAGCAGTACGTCGTCCACGCCCCACTCCGCGGTGACGGCCGCGAGGCCGCCCTCGGTGACCACCAGGATCAGCGGGCAGCCCGGCCCCGTGGAGCGCAGCAGCTGGCACAGGGAGCGCACCTGCGGCAGGTCGCGGCGGCCGTCGATCAGGACGACGTCGGCGCCGGGGGTGTCCACCAGCGCCGGGCCCTCGGCCGGGGCCACACGGACGTTGTGCAGCAGCAGGCCGAGCGCGGGCAGGACTTCGGTGGAGGGCTGGAGGGCGTTGGTCAGCAGGAGTAGTGAGCTCATGACGTCGAGTCCTTCCCCGGCCCCGTGGTGGGGCGTGTGGCGGCACTGCTTCGTACTGCGCTCCGAAAGCACGAAAGGACCCGGGGGCGGCGCTGCCCGGATCCTTCTCGTCATCGACAATATCCCACATGAGCGAGGACGCGGAGGGGACGGAAGGGCTTTCCCGTGGCGGGCCGGTCACCGAGGGTGTCCGGGACACGGGTCGGCGGACGCCTTCGCGCACGCTCCTTCGGGCACGGCTGCGGACGGACGACGGGGTGGGCATAGACGCCTGCTACCAGCCGCGCGAGGGGGGTTCCGGCGACCGGGACGAGGGCGTGCGGCAGGCCGCCGGACGGGACCTGGCGATCGTCGTCGCGCACGGCTTCACCGGTTCGCTGGAGCGGCCCGCGGTGCGACGAGTGTCACAGGTCTTCGCCCGGCATGCGGACGTGGTCACGTTCTCCTTCCGCGGGCACGGCCGCTCCGGCGGGCGCTCCACGGTCGGCGACCGGGAGGTGCTCGACCTCGCCGCGGCGGTGCGCTGGGCGCGTTCGCTGGGGCACTCGGCGGTGGCGACGGCGGGCTTCTCGATGGGCGGCTCGGTGGTGCTGCGGCACGCGGCGCTCCACCGGGCGGAGCCGGCCGGGGCGGCGTACGGTGCCGGTGACGCCGACGGGACCGGCACCGACGGGACCGGACCGGCCGCCGGGACCGGTGCCGGTGACGCTGCGCACAGGATGCACCGGGGGCGCACAGGTGCACACACCGACGCGGTCGTCGCCGTGAGCGCCCCCGCCCGCTGGTACTACCGGGGCACCCCGGCCATGCGGCGGGTCCACTGGGCGATCCAGCACCCCGCCGGGCGCCTGGTCTCCCGCTACGGGCTGCGTACCCGTATCCACCACCAGGACTGGGATCCGGTGCCGCTGTCGCCGGTGGAGGCCGCACCGCTGATCGCCCCGACCCCGCTGCTGGTGGTGCACGGCGACCGGGACGCCTACTTTCCGCTGGACCACCCGTACTCGCTGCTCGACGCCGCCGACCCGGCGTGCACGGAGCTGTGGATCGAGCGCGGCTTCGGACACGCCGAGAACGCCGCGCCCCCGGAGCTGCTGGAGCGGATCGCCGCCTGGGCGACGGCGCGGACCGGGCGGGCGCCGCGCCATCATGGTGGCGGCACGACGGACGGCTGAGAGGGACACACCATGCCGAGCGGCATGATCCGCTACTGGGCCGCGGCCAAGGCCGCCGCCGGGATCACCGAGGAGAGATACGAGGCCCACACGCTGGCCGAGGCGCTGGCCGAGGCGCGCCGGCGGCACGCCGGCCGGCCGGACTTCGACCGGGTGCTGGGCCTGTGCTCCTTCCTGGTGGACGGCGAGCCGGTCGGCAAGCGCGACCACCATCTCGTCCGACTGACCGAGGGCGGCACCGTCGAGGTGCTTCCCCCCTTTGCGGGAGGCTCCCGATGACCGACCAGCAGTACCCGCCCGGGCAGCCGTACGGCTCACAGCCCGGCCCCTACGGCCATGAGTACGACCGCGAGCACGACCACGGCCGCGGCCCTTCGGGCCCCACGGGCCCCGTGTACGGCGGGTACGACGCGTACGGCGGGCACGGCGGACAGGAGGCGTACGCGGAGCACGGCGGGCAGGACCGGTACGGCCGGTACCGGCAGCACGAGCAGTACCAGCAGTACGACCAGCACGGCCGGTACGCCGCCCCGGGCCAGGAGCCGTACGGCGCTCCCGCTCCGCCCCACCACCCCGGCCCCGGGCC
>NZ_JAKMAY010000427.1:0-3860 GCF_022015835.1 Streptomyces sp. ICN903
CCGGGCCGGGGGCGGGGGCGGCTGCTGCCCCTGCGGCCCGGACTGGGCGGCCGGTCCCCACGGCTGCCCCCAGGGCTGCCCCGTCGGCGGGCTCACCTGGGAGTCGCCGTGACCGGGAGTCCACCGGTCACCGTTCGACGGCAGGACAACACCCTCGCGCGCCTCGTCGCCCTGTCGGCTGTGCGTCGTCACCGGGACTCCTCGTTCGCCTGACTACCAAAACACGACTGCGAATTCGTCGGCTCACGCTACCCGGTCGCTCGCACGGGCGACCACGCCCCCGGGAGGGCTCCACATTCTCCCCACCACCGGCCGGGGCGAAACCTCGCCGTCCTCCCTTCCTCCGCACCCGGCCCCGCGTCTTCCCCGCGCTCGTTACGCCGCCGGCTCCAGCCGCTGCGCGAACTCCCTGACCACGGGCTCCTGCCGGTGGGGTTCCAGCCGTGCCCGGAAGTCGTCCAGGTACTCCGAACCCCGCTGCGAGCGCAGGCCGTTCAGCAGCTCCACCGCCTGCGCGCCGGTGTGGCAGGCGTGTTCCAGCTCACCCTGCTGGAGCCGTGCGGCGGCGAGCAGCAGCAGGTCGATCGCCCGTCGCCGCGTGCGCCGCTCCGGATGGCCCGCCAGGGCCTCCTCGGCGCGGCGCTGGGCGGGGGTGGGCTGGTTCAGGTCCCGGTGGCAGTGGGCGAGTTCGTCGGCCAGGTAGGCGGCGTCGAAGTGGCCGATCCACTCCGGGTCGTCGCCCGCGTCCGTCGCGGACTCCGCCCGGTCGAACGCCGCCAGCGCCCGCCCCGCGGCGAGCTGGCAGGTGCGAGCGTCGCCCATCAGCGCGTGGCCGCGTGCCTCCGCCGCGTGGAACATCGCCTGCGTCCGCGGGGTCACCCGGCCCCTCGTGCCCTCCTGGGCGGCTCTCGCGAGCTGGGCTATCTCCCGGGGGGTGCCCAGCGAGGCCGCGAGGTGGCTCATGCCCGCGGCGAGCACGTAGCCGCCGTAGGCGCGGTCGTCCGCCGCCTGGGCCAGCCGCAGCGCCTGGATGTAGTACCGCTGGGCCAGGCCGGGCTGCCCGGTGTCCACGGCCATGTAGCCGGCGAGTTCGGTCAGCCGGGCGACCGCGGCGAACAGTTCGCGCCCCACCGCCTCCGTGTAGGAGCCCGTCAGCAGTCCGGAGACCACGCTGTTGAGGTAGTGGACGACCACCGGCCGCACATGGCCGCTGCCGTAGCGGTGGTCCAGCTCCGACAGGGCCGCGGTGGTGTCCCGTACGGCCGCGACGTCGGACGCCCCCACCCTCGGGCCGGTGCGGCGCTCCACCTCGGCGTCCGGGGCGGAGATGAGCCAGTCGCGGCTGGGCTCGACCAGCGCGGAGAACGCTCCCGACCGCGCGGCGAGCAGATCGCGGCGCCCCACGTCGCTGCGCCACAGCTCGCTCGCCTGCTCGACGGCTCCGGAGACGGTGGGCGCGAACCGCAGGCCGATCCCGGCGGCCATGCTCCGGCTGCCCGCCATGCCGATCTCCTCGACCGTCACCGTCCGGCCGAGCTTGCGCCCCAGGGCCTCGGCGATGACCGCCGGCGCCCGGCCGCGCGGCTGCTGGCCGCGCAGCCAGCGGGCGACGGACGTCTTGTCGTAGCGCAGGTCGAGCCCCTGTTCCGCGCCGCACATGTTGACGCGGCGGGCCAGTCCGGCGTTGGAACAGCCGGCTTCCTGGATGAGCGCCTGCAGCCGTTCGTTCGGCTGCCGTGCGACCAGCGGCCTCGCGGCCATACGGTCCCCTCCCTCTGCGTGCTGCCTGTCCTGACCGCGCCGTCCCTGCGACCGCGCCGTCTGCTGTGACTGCTCCCGCGAACGCGCTGTCCGCTCCGAGTGCGCCGGTGCTCGGGCGCTCCGAACGCACTGCCCGGCGCATATGCCAAGATTTCCGGCGCCGCGCCGCACAGGGAACTACCCACCCAAGGCCGTCCGGTCATGCACGCGCCCCCGCCCGTGCACCTGTGCGCCCCGTGTGCCGGAACGGTGCGCCGGACGAATCGATCCCCAAGCCGTAACCCTTCGTCACGGAGGAAGTTGTGATCATCGTGGAGGAGCCCATGAACATCACAACAGCGACAACTCCGACGGCCGAGGCCCCGACTGGTCCGGCGGGCCCGATGGTCGAGTACGCGGTGCGCTACACGAGGGAGCGGCTGTGGGACGTGTTCCCCGGCGCATGGCTCGAGACCGGGGGCGGCATACCGCGCTGCTCGTGCGGCACGGCGGACTGCGGGGCGCCCGGCGCGCACCCCACGCGCCCCGACTGGGCGGCGCAGGCCACCGGCGGCGCCACGGCCGTGCGCCGCATGTGGGCCGACCGGCCTCACGCGTCGGTGCTGCTGCCGACCGGGCGGTCCTTCGACGCGATCGAGGTGTCCGAGACCACGGGCTGTCTGGCCCTGGCCCGGATGGAACGCATGGGCCTGGCGGCCGGTCCGGTCACCGGCACCCCGGACGGGCGGATGCTCTTCTTCGTCCAGCCCGGCGGCGCGGCCGAGGTGCCGGATCTGGTGCGGGGGCTGGGCTGGTCGCCGAGCGGCGTCGACCTGACCGCGCGGGGTGACGGCGACTGGGTGGCGGCCCCGCCGACCAGGGTGGGCACCCGCGGCGCGGTGCTGTGGGTGCGGCGGCCCGGGGACGCCGGCCACCGGCTGCCCGAGGCCGGGGAGATCGTCCCGCCGCTGGCGTACGCCTGCGGCCGCGACGCCGCCGCGGCACGCGCGCGCTGACCGGTCCCGGCCTGAGCGGCGGCCGGTCGCCGCTCAGGCCGGGAGCGCGCCCTGGAGGAAGGGCTCGACGGCCTGCCGCCACTGCTCCGGCTGGTCGTAGTGGACGAGGTGGCTCGCGTCGGCCACCTCGGCGTAGACGCCCTGGGGCAGCACCCGGACCATCTCCTGGGCCTCGGCGCGCCCGAGCTCGCCGTCGATGCCGCGGACCACCAGGGCCGGGCAGGGCACCAGGGCCAGTTCCTCCCAGTGCGCCTCGTACGCCCATGTCCGGCGGATCATCAGCATCTGGCGGCGCGAGAACACCGGACGCCAGCCGTCCATCCGCTCGGCCATCACCTCGGCGAAGAACTCGCCGCGCGAGGGGTACGGGCGCTCCAGGAGCGGATCCTCCTCGCCGAACCACCTGCGGACGTCCGCGAGCGTGGCGAAGGGCACCGGCCAGGTCTCGAGCCACTGCTCCCAGTCGCGCTGGGAGCGCTTGCCCAGCGCCGAGGCCCGCATGTCGCAGATCACCACGGCGCGGACCAGGTCGGGGCGCTCGGCGGCGAGCCGCCAGGCCGTCAGCGCGCCCATCCCGTGCCCGACGACCGCCACGGGTGCCAGGCCGAGCCGCTCGATGACGGCCTCGGCGTCGGCTACGTACGCGTCGCGGCCGAACGGGCCGTCGGTCGGCTTGTCGCTGCGGCCGTGCCCGCGCTGGTCCAGGCAGACGGCGCGGTAACGCCCGGAGAGCCAGCGGGCGGTGGAGGCCCAGTGCGAGCCGCGGCCCATCAGCCCGTGCAGCAGCAGCACACTCGGAGCCTGGCTCTCGCCTCCCGGGAGCGTGCCCTTGGGCGGGTCGGCGAACTCCCAGGCCGCGAGCCGCAGACCGTCTGCGCCCCTGACGTTGATGCGTCGAACCATGCGTCCTGGCACCCCCATCCCTCCTGTCCGCGTCGCCCGTGTGCCTCGTCGCCTGCCGGCCTCACGCTATCGAACTTTTATTCGAACAAGCCCATCTGACGTGCAACACCCCTCTTTTGAGTGACAATCAGCGAGTGTCGTCCGGCCGGGCCGGGGGGAGACAGCTACCGGGAGGCGGGCCGCTCGGGGACAGGGGCCCGC
>NZ_JAKMAY010000428.1:0-3841 GCF_022015835.1 Streptomyces sp. ICN903
CCCCCGCACCATCCACCCTCCGGCCCCCGGGCCGGCCGACCCCGAGAGGGACACCCATGAGCACAGGCAGCACCGCCAGACGCACCGCGACCGCCACGGCGACGGCGCTCGTACTCGCCCTGACCGCCTCCGCCTGCGGCGGCGAGTCCACCACCGCGAGCGGCAAGGGCGGCCAGGAGCTGAAGGGCGAGACGGTCACGGTCGCCGGGGTGTGGACCGGGGTGGAGCAGAAGAACTTCCAGAAGGTGATGGACGCCTTCTCCGAGAAGACCGGCGCCGAGATGAAGTTCGTCTCCACCGGCGACAACGTCTCCACCGTCGTCGGCTCCAAGATCCAGGGCGGCAACGCGCCGGACGTGGTGATGGTCCCGCAGGTGGGCGTGCTCGAGCAGTTCGCCGAGAAGGGCTGGCTCAAGCCGCTGTCGAAGAAGGCCGACGACCGCGCGCGCGACTACTTCGCCCCGGTGTGGAAGGAGTACGGCACGGTCGGCGACGTCTTCTACGGCCTGTACTTCAAGGCGTCCAACAAGTCGACCGTCTGGTACGGCCCCGAGGCCTTCGAGCAGGCCGGCATCACCCCGCCGAAGGACTACGACGGGATGCTGGAGGCCGGCCGGACCCTCTCCGACTCCGGTGTGGCCGCCTTCTCCGTGGCGGGCGAGGCCGGCTGGCCGCTCACCGACTGGTTCGAGAACGTCTACCTCTCCCAGGCGGGCCCGGAGATGTACGACAAGCTCGCCGCCCACGAGATCCCCTGGACCGACCCGTCCGTCGTCAAGGCCCTGACCACCCTCGGCGAACTCTTCGGCGACAAGGAGCTGGTGGAGGGCGGCGGCGCGGGCGCGCTGCGCACGGACTTCCCCGAGTCCGTCGAGAAGGTCTTCGGCGACGACCCCAAGGCGGGCATGGTCTACGAGGGCGACTTCGTCGCGGGCCTGATCAGCGGGCAGTTCGGCAAGAAGGTCGGCGAGGAGGCCAAGTTCTTCCCGTTCCCGGCCGTGGACGGCGGCGAGCCGCCGGTGGTCGGCGGCGGGGACGCGGCGGTCGTCCTCAAGGACGGGAAGAACGCCGACGCCGGGATGAGGTTCGTGGAGTTCCTGGCCACCCCGGAGGCCGCCGAGGTGTGGGCCGGGGCCGGCGGCTTCATCTCCCCCAACGAGGCCCTGAACCTGGACGCCTACCAGGACGAGACCACCCGGCAGATCGCCCAGTCCCTGGTGGAGGCCGGCGACGGCGTGCGGTTCGACATGTCCGACCAGGCCCCGGCCGCCTTCGGCGGCACCCAGGGAGCCGGCGAGTGGAAGCTGCTCCAGGACTTCCTGCGCGACCCCTCCGACCCCGAGGGCACCGCGAAGAAGCTGGAGGCCGCCGCGGCCAAGGCCTGGAAGAAGAGCTGAGGCGAGAAGCACCGATGTCCGCCGAAGCACCCGCCGTGCCGCCCGCGAAAGCGGGCGGCACCCCGGCCGGCGCCTCCCCCTCGCGGGGGGCGCCCGCCCGGGGCGACGACCCCCGCAGGCGCGCGGCGCGCCGCCGCAGGCTCGTCGCCGCCGCCTTCCTGCTGCCCGCGCTGCTGCTGCTCGGCGCGCTGGTCGCCTACCCGATCCTGTTCTCCGTCGGCCGCAGCCTCTTCGACGCCTCCGGCACCCGGTTCGTCGGCGCGGACAACTACGTCGAGATGTTCCGCGACCCGACCACGCTCAAGGCCGTCCGCAACACCGCGATCTGGGTCGTGGTCGCACCCGCCCTGCTGACCGGCCTGGGCCTGATCCTGGCCGTGCTCACCGAGAAGGTGCGCTGGGCGACCGCGTTCAAGCTGCTGATGTTCATGCCGATGGCGATCTCCTTCCTCGCCGCCGGGATCATCTTCCGCATCACCTACGAGCAGGACCCCGACCGCGGCGTCCTCAACGCCGTCGCCGTCGGCGTCCACGACGTCTTCGCCGACCGGCCCGCCTACCCCGGCGCCCGGGGCAGGGAGGACGCCGGCGAGACCCCGCTGGCCAGGGGCCAGGACGGCTCCTACGGCACCGCCGCCGACCTGACGCCCGGCCGCACCGTCTCGCTCGGCGTCGTCGGCGTGCCCCCCAAGGAGGTGCCCTCCGGCGCCGAGCCCGCCACCGCGCCCGAGGGATCCTCCGGCGCCGGGGACGGCGCGCTCGCCGGGACCGTCTACCTGGACTTCACCCCCGGCGGGGGCGGCGAGCCGGGCCGGATCGACTCCGGCGAGCGCGGCCTGCCCGGCATGACCGTCCAGGCGGTGCGCGACGGGAAGACGGTGGGCGAGGCCACCACCGCCGCCGACGGCTCGTTCCGCATCACCGGCCTGGACGGCGGCTCGTACGCCCTGCGGCTGCCGGCGTCCAACTTCGCCGAGCCCTACGGCGGAATCTCCTGGCTCGGCCCCGCCCTGGTCACCCCGGCGATCATCGGCGCCTACCTGTGGATCTGGACCGGCTTCTCGATGGTGCTGATCGGCGCCGGACTGGCCGCGATGCCCCGGGACGTGCTGGAGGCCGCTCGGATGGACGGCGCGAACGAGTGGCAGATCTTCCGCAGGATCACCGTGCCGCTGCTCGCGCCCGTGCTGACCGTGGTCTTCGTGACGCTGGTGATCAACGTGATGAAGGTCTTCGACCTCGTCTACATCATCGCCCCGGGACCGGTGCT
The DNA here is from genome assembly GCF_022015835.1 of Streptomyces sp. ICN903. Classification (NCBI taxonomy): domain Bacteria; kingdom Bacillati; phylum Actinomycetota; class Actinomycetes; order Kitasatosporales; family Streptomycetaceae; genus Streptomyces; species Streptomyces sp. ICN903. Next base: position 2,668 of record NZ_JAKMAY010000428.1, read on the forward strand.
CCAGGACGCCAACGTGCTGGCCATGCAGATGTGGCTGGTGTCCTTCGGCGGCGGCAACGACCAGGGGCTGGGCAGTGCCATCGGCGTCCTGCTGCTGCTCCTGGTGGTCCCGGCCATGGTCTTCAACATCCGACGCTTCCGCAGGAGCAGCCGATGAGCACTCACGGCACCGTCGACGGCCCGGTCGGGAAGCCTGCCGGGAAGGGAGCGGCCGCACAGGCTCCGGCTCCCGCGGCTGCGGCGGCAGCCGCGGGGGCCGGGCACCACCCCCCGCGCGCGGTACGGACCCGGCGGCCCGCCGGCGCCCGGATCGGCGCCTGGCTGGGCAGGGGCGCCGTCCAGGTCTTCCTCGTCGTCACCGCACTGGTGTGGATCACCCCCGCGCTGGGGCTGTTCCTGTCCTCGCTGCGGTCGGAGGAGGCCAACTCCGCCAGCGGCTGGTGGACGGCGCTGACCGAGCCGGGCCAGCTGTCGGTCGACAACTACACGGCCCTGCTGGCGGATTCCGGCATCACCCAGGCGTTCTGGAACACCGTGCTGATCTCGGTTCCCACCACCGTCGCCGTGGTGGTGGTCGCCGCGCTGGCCGGATACGCCTTCGCCTGGCTGGAGTTCCCCGGCCGCGACTGGATCTTCCTGGTGGTCGTCGGACTGCTGGTGGTGCCGGTCCAGGTCGGTCTGCTGCCGGTGGCGAAGATGCTGGGCGCGGTCGGACTGTTCGGCACGATCCCCGGCGTGGTCCTCTTCCACGTCGCCTACGGACTGCCGTTCGCGGTCTTCCTGCTGCGCAACTACTTCGCGGAGATCCCGCGGGAGATGCTGGAGGCCGCGCGGATGGACGGCGGCGGGGAGTGGCGGATCTTCACCCGGCTCGTGCTGCCGGTGGGCAGGCCGGCGATCGCGAGCCTGGCCATCTTCCAGTTCCTGTGGGTGTGGAACGACATGCTGGTGGCGCTGATCTTCGCCGACAGCGACTCGCAGCCGCTGACCGTCGCGCTCCAGTCGGAGATGCGGCAGTTCGGCAGCAACATCGAGATCCTCGCGCCCGGCGCCTTCCTGTCGCTGGCCGTTCCGCTGGTGGTGTTCTTCGCCTTCCAGAAGCACTTCGTGCAGGGCGTCATGGCGGGATCGGTGAAGTGACCGCGCGGGACAGGGGCGGCGGGGGTGTGAGCGG
>NZ_JAKMAY010000429.1:0-3821 GCF_022015835.1 Streptomyces sp. ICN903
CCCGTCCCCGAACACCCCTCCACCGTCGCCGGGTTCGCCGGCCTCGCCCGTACGATCGCCGCCGACCGCGCCGCATGGGCCCCGCTGGTGCGGTACGACGCCACCACCCGCTGGTACCACCGGCTGCGCACCGGGCCCGGCTACGAGGTCTGGCTGCTGAGCTGGGTGCCGGGCCAGGGCAGCGGACCGCACGGCCACGGCCCCTCCTCCGCGGTCCTCACCGTCCTGGACGGCGAGCTGACCGAGCGGACCGCGAGCGGGGAGCGCGCGCTGGGCGCCGGCACGCAGCGGGTGTTCGCACCCGGTCACGTCCACGAGGTCGTCAACGACGCCCTGGAGCCGGCCGTCAGCCTGCACGTGTACTTCCCCGGCCTCACCGAGATGCCGATGCACGCCCCGCACGCCGTCTCGTGCGCCCCGGCGGAGCGGGGCGCGGACGCGCCCCGCAGCCCGCTGCCCGGCTGACGCCCCGCCCCGCCGGGGCGGCTCCGGGCTGAGAGACTGTCCGCATGCAGCGCATTGTGGTTCTGGCCGGGGGCATCGGTGGTGCCCGCTTCCTGCGTGGACTGAAGGAGGCCGCACCCGACGCCGAGATCACGGTCGTCGGCAACACCGGCGACGACATCCACCTGTTCGGCCTGAAGGTCTGCCCGGACCTCGACACGGTGATGTACACCCTGGGGGGCGGCATCCACGAGGAGCAGGGCTGGGGCCGCGCGGACGAGACCTTCACCGTGAAGGAGGAGCTGGCGGCGTACGGCGTCGGCCCCGACTGGTTCGGCCTGGGCGACCGCGACTTCGCCACCCACATCGTGCGCACCCAGATGATCGGCGCGGGCTATCCGCTCAGCGCCGTCACCGAGGCGCTGTGCGCGCGCTGGCGGCCGGGGGTGCGGCTGCTGCCGATGACCGACGACCGGGTCGAGACCCATGTGGTGATCGAGGCCGAGGACGGCGGCCGCAAGGCCGTGCACTTCCAGGAGTACTGGGTGCGGCTGCGGGCGTCGGTGCCCGCGCAGGCGGTGATCCCGGTGGGCGCCGAGCAGGCCAAGCCGGCTCCGGGCGTGCTGGAGGCCCTCGGGGAGGCGGACGTGGTCCTCTTCCCGCCGTCCAACCCCGTGGTCAGCATCGGCACCATCCTCGCCGTGCCCGGCGTCCGCGAGGCGATCGCCGACGCCGGGGTGCCGGTGGTGGGCCTGTCCCCCGTCATCGGGGGCGCTCCGGTGCGCGGGATGGCCGACAGGATGCTGGCCGCCATCGGCGTGGAGACCACGGCCGCGGCGGTGGCCGGACACTACGGGTCCGGGCTGCTGGACGGCTGGCTGGTGGACACCGCCGACTCCGGCGCCGTGCCCGAGGTGGAGGCGGCCGGTGTCCGCTGCCGGGCCGTGCCGCTGCTGATGACGGACGTCGAGGCCACCGCGCGGATGGCGCGCGAGGCGCTCGGCCTCGCCGAGGAGGTGCGGATGTGACCGGCTCGGACACGCCCCCGGCGTACCGGGTGTGGGCGCTGCCGGGGATTCCCGAGGTGCGGCCCGGCGACGACCTGGTGAAGCTGATCGCGGACGCGGCCACCGCCCCGGACCTGCCCGGTCTGGCCCACGGCGACGTGCTGGTGGTGACGTCGAAGATCGTCAGCAAGGCCGAGGGGCGGGTGGTCGAGGCCGCCGACCGGGAGGCCGCGATCGACGCCGAGACCGTACGGGTGGTCGCCCGGCGCGGTCCGGCGCGGATCGTCGAGAGCCGGCACGGCTTCGTGATGGCGGCTGCCGGTGTGGACGCCTCCAACACCCCGGCCGGGACGGTGCTGCTGCTGCCCGAGGACCCGGACGCCTCCGCGCGCCGGATCCGCGAGGGCCTGCGGGAGCTGCTGGGCGTGACGGTCGGGGTCGTGGTCACCGACACCTTCGGACGGCCGTGGCGCGTGGGGCAGACCGATGTCGCCATCGGTGCCGCCGGGGTCCGGGTCCTTGAGGACCTGCGCGGCGGCACGGACATGTACGGCAACCCGCTGGGCGTGACGGTCACGGCCGTCGGCGACGAACTGGCCGGGGCCGGGGAGCTGGTGAAGGGCAAGGCCGACGGGCTGCCGGTCGCGGTGGTGCGGGGCCTGCCGCAGCACGTGGTGTGGGACTCCCCCCAGGAGGGGACCGGGGGCGGGGAGTCCGGGGAGAGCGGGGGGAACACGGAGTCCGGAGCGCGGGCGCTGGTCCGACCGGCGGCCGACGACATGTTCCGCCTGGGCGCCTCCGAGGCCGTACGGGAGGCGGTGACGCTGCGGCGCACCGTGCGGGAGTTCACCGGCGAACCGGTGGACGGCGAGGCGGTGCGGCGGGCGGTGGCCGCGGCGGTCACGGCCCCGGCGCCGCACCACACGACGCCGTGGCGCTTCGTCCTGCTGGAGTCGGCCGCCTCGCGCACCCGGCTGCTGGACGCCATGCGGGAGGCGTGGATCGCCGATCTGCGCGCCGACGGGAAGAGCGAGGAGAGCGTCGCGAAGCGGATCCGGCGCGGGGACGTGCTGCGGAACGCGCCGTATCTGGTGGTGCCGTGCCTGGTGACCGAGGGGACGCACGACTACCCGGACGCGCGGCGCTCGGCCGCCGAACGCGAGATGTTCGTGGTCGCCGCCGGGGCCGGGGTGCAGAACCTGCTGGTCGCCCTGGCGGGCGAGGGGCTGGGGTCGGCGTGGGTGTCGTCCACCATGTTCTGCCGCGACGTGGTGCGCGAGGTACTGGACCTGCCCGGCGGCTGGGATCCGATGGGCGCGGTGGCCGTGGGCCGTCCCGCCGCCCCGCCGAAGGCGCGCCCGCCGCGGCGGGTGGAGGACTTCACCGTCGTCCGCTGACGCGCGGTCGAGGGCACGGTCGAGGGACGGGCGCGGAAGCGGTCACAGGCGTGCGATGTCGCCGCGCGGGAAGCGCGGCGCACGGCGGGGCGGGGTGCGGCCGGTGGCCAGGATCAGCCGCGTGGCGCGGTGGCGCTGGCCCGCGTAGGGGGCGAGCAGTTCCAGCATCCGCGCGTCGTCCCCGTCGCGTGCGCCGGTGAGGGTGTAGACCACGATCCCCGGCAGGTGCAGGTCGCCGACCGTCACCGCGTCCGCCGCGCCGCTGACGCGCTGGAGGGTCTCGGCCGCGGTCCACGGGCCGATGCCGGGGATCGCCGTCAGACGGGTCACCGCCGCGGCCGGGTCCATGCGCGCGGCCTCCTCCATGCGCCGGGCGCGCGCGACCGCGCGCAGGATCGCCGAGGAGCGCTTGCCGTCCACCCCGGCCCGGTGCCACTCCCAGGAGGGGATCAGCGCCCAGGTGCGCGGCCCGGGCATCACGTACATGTGCTCCGGCAGCCGGCCGGGCGGGCCCGGCGCGGGCTCGCCGTGGCGGCGCAGCAGCAGCCGCCAGGCGCGGTACGCCTCGTCCGTGGTGACCTTCTGCTCCAGGATCGAGGGGATCAGCGACTCCAGCACCAGTCCGGTGCGCACCAGCCGCAGTCCGGGGTGGCGGCGGTGCGCCTCCGCCACGAGCCGGTGGCGGGGGACGAAGGCCGAGGGGTCGTCGCCGGCGCCGAGCAGCGCCGGAAGGCGGTCGAGGATCCACTCGGCGCCCGGCCCCCACGCCTCGCCCACCACCTCGCCCGCGCCCGCGTCCGGCGCGACGCGCAGCGTGGCCGGGCCCAGGGGGGTCCGGGTGGCCCGCCAGACCGCGCCGCCGACCGCCCGGTAGGCGGGGTCGTACGGGCCGCGCTGGAGCACCCGCAGATTGCGGCGCAGGTCGTGCGGCCCGAACGGCTGCGGCGGGGTCCAGCGGCGGACGGCGGGGGTG
>NZ_JAKMAY010000043.1:0-27199 GCF_022015835.1 Streptomyces sp. ICN903
GTCCCCGCCCGCCCGCGTTCCGCGCAACCCCGGGCGGCGGGAAGGCCGGACAGCCGGGACGGCCGCCGGGCTCCCCGGCGGCCGTCCGGCGCACACCCTCAGCGCCTGGCGACGAACACGTGCGTGGCGACCTCGGCGGTCAGCTCCGCCGCCTCGCCGCCGCTGCCGACCTGCACCCCGCCGCCGGCGCCGGGCGTCACGCTGACCACGGCGCCCGGCTGCACACCGGCCCGCCGCAGCGTGTACATCAGCTGGGCGTCCGTCTGGATCGGCTCGCCGATCCGGCGCACCACGACCGTCTTGCCGTCCGAGCCCGCGTCCAGGTCCGACAGGCTCACCATGTCGTCGCTCAGGAACGGCCCGGCCTCCGAGGGCTCGCCCAGCTCCTCCAGGCCCGGGATCGGGTTGCCGTAGGGGGACTCGGTGGGATGCCGCAGCAACTCCAGCACGCGGCGCTCGACCGCCTCGCTCATCACGTGCTCCCAGCGGCACGCCTCCGCGTGCACCTGCTCCCACTCCAGGCCGATCACGTCGACCAGGAGGCACTCGGCCAGCCGGTGCTTGCGCATCACGCGCGTGGCCAGCCGCCGGCCCTCCTCGGTCAGCTCCAGGTGCCGGTCGCCGGCCACCCGGACCAGCCCGTCGCGCTCCATGCGGGCGACCGTCTGGCTCACCGTCGGGCCGCTCTGGTCGAGCCGCTCGGCGATACGGGCACGCATGGGGACCACGCCCTCCTCCTCCAGCTCCAGGATGGTACGGAGATACATCTCCGTGGTGTCGATGAGTCCGGACATCGTGCCCCTCGTCAGCTCGTGCGGTGGCCCTGGTAACCAATTCTGACGCATGGAGCCGACAACCGTTCCCGATCCGCCCGGGACCGCCGCACATCGTCCGCACGCCTTCCGCGCACCGTCCGTAAGCCGTCCGTACGCCGTCCGGGAGCACCGCGTATTGACAGCGCACTGGTCCAGACCTCACCGTGATCGCGGCGTCACGGGATGTTCCGGGGCGTCCGCCGGAGCGTTCACCGGGGCATGCGGCCGGGCACGCGCCGGGCCGTACGGCGGCACACGACGGGAGGCCGGGGCGATGGGCGGGGCGACGGACGGGGCTGCGGACGAGACCGCGGGCGGAACGGTGGACAGGGCTGTGAGCGGGGCCGCGGACCGGGCCGCGGACAGAGCGGCGTGCGGGCCGGCCGAGCGGTTCATCGACGCGGCCGTCGGCCTGCTGGAGCGGGTCCGGGAGGAGGAGACCGGCAGCATCTCGGCTGCCGGGACGCTGATCGCCGACGCCTTCACCGGCGGCGGCCGGATCTTCGCCTTCGGCGCGGGCCACTCCTCCCTTCCGGCCCAGGACGTGGTCTACCGGGCGGGCGGCCTCGCCGTGCTGAACCTCCTGCCCGTGCCCGGCGCGGTCGGTGTCGATGTCATGCCCGCGACGCTGGGCAGCGCGCTGGAACGGGTCGAGGGACTGGCCTCGGCCGTGCTGGAGACCTCCCCGGCGAGGGCCGGGGACGTACTGGTGGTGATCTCCCTGTCGGGCCGCAACGCGCTGCCGGTGGAGATGGCCTCCCGCGCCCGGGAACTGGGGCTGAAGGTGATCGGCGTGACCTCGGTGGCGTACGCGTCGGCCACCTCGCCGCGCAACCCGTCGGGCACCTTCCTGAAGGACCACTGCGACATCGTCGTCGACAGCAAGATCGCGGTGGGCGACGCGGAGCTGACCATGGAGGGCGCCGGCGCCCCCTTCGCCCCCGCCTCGACGGTGGTGACCGGCGCGATCATGCAGGCCGTCGTCGCCTCGGCCGTGGGCACGCTGGCCGCCCGCGGTGTCACCCCGCCCCTGCTGCGCTCGGGGAACGTGGACGGGGGCCACGAGTGGAACGCCCGGGTGATGGCCGAGCACGCCGACCGGATCTTCCACCTGCGCTGACGGCCGGCCCCGTACCCCCGCCCCGGCCCGGGCTCAGTCCCGGGACAGGGCGCGGGCGAGGTCGACCGCGGCTGCCACGTGGTCCGCGACGCCCTCCGCGTAGATCGCGTCCGAGCGGTCGAAGGCGCGCCGGCTCGGCCCCCGCAGGAAGGTGAGTACGCCCAGGGTGCGGCCGCGGCTGCGCAGGACCGCGCACAGGCCGTGCACCGTGCCCTCCGGCCATCTGCGGGCCCTCGCCCACCCCCGCACCGCCGCGCCGCCCACGCTGGTGCGCACCGGGCCGCAGCGCTCGTACGCCTGGAGCGCCGGGTGGTCGCTCGCGTAGGGGACCGGGACACCCGTGGTCGACGTGCCCGGGGCCGGGGCCTCGACGGTGCGCACCAGCCGGACCGGGGAGCCGGGCGCCGCCAGGTCCAGCAGCGCGTGGTCCGCGAAGCCCGCCAGCGCGAAGTCCAGGTGGACGGCCACCGCCTCCATCGGGTCCTCGCACTCGGCCGCGGCCCGCGCCGCCCGGTGGGCCTGGTTGCCCCGGAAGCGGAACCGCGCCGCCTCCTGCTCGGCCCGCCTGGCGTCCGTGACGTCCGTGAAGAACCAGGCCACGCCCAGCGGCACCGGCGCCTCCTCCGCCATCGGCGAGACCAGCCGCAGGAAGCCGCTGCGCCAGCAGCGCCGCGCGTCCCCGGCCGGCCCGCCCTCCCGCTCCGCCTCCTGCTCGCCGGCCCCGGTGCGCAGCGTCACCCACAGTTCCGCCGGAGCGGGCGGCGGGCCCTCCGCCAGTACGTGCTGCAGGGCGCTCTCCAGTTCATCCACGCCCTCCCCCACCAGCTCGCCCAGCGGCCGCCCCAGCATGGCCGTGCGGCCGACGCGCAGCGCGCGGGCGGCGTGGAGGTTGGCGACGGCCGGGCGCAGGTCGGCGTCCACCAGGACCACCCCCCACGAGGCGCCCTCGAACAGGGCCTCGCTCAGGGCGATCGACCGCTCCAGGTCGATCTGCGTGCGCACCTCGCCGAACGCGCAGTACACGCCGGTCGGCCGGCCGTCCGCGTCGCGCACACCGGAGCACTGCACCCGCACCAGCACCCGCCCGCCGTCCTTGCGCACCAGCGCGAACTCGTGAACTCTGCGCCCCGGCGCGGCCATCGCGGCCATCAGCCGCCCCTGGACGTCCTCGGCGTCGGCGGTGCGGACCGCCCATCCCGCCAGCCCCCGGCGGCCGACGGCCTCCTGTCTGGTCCAGCCCAGGACGCGCTCGGCCTCGCGGTTCCAGTGGGTGACGACGCCGTCGGCGTCGAAGGCGCACAGGGCGGCGTCCATGCCGTCCAGAAGAGCGGCGAGCAGCAGCTCGTCCTCGGAGTCGGCGACTCGCGGCGGGGCGGTTCCTCCCGCGGAACCGCCTCGGGAGGAACCTCCGTCACCGGCACCGTGTTCGAAGTGGGTCTCGGACTGAGCCGTCACCTGACACCCCCGGCTGGACGCTGCGCGCAACTGCACTCCCGATCATTGAACTCGAACGTGACGCAGCGCACATGTGATTCACGCAAATCGTTGTGCCCTCGAAATTCGCTTGTCCGTGCCCATATCGCCGCCTACCGTTCTCAGTACACGAGAAGGGAGGTGGTTCGGCAGATGAGTTGCAACCGGACGCGTGAGGTGGCTGCGGCCTAGGAGGCCGACGTCACAGCGTGATGCCGGCACCGCCGGCCAATCCCAAGCAGTCACCCGACCCGCGGGCTGTCGGTACGTCCGACCGACCCCCCTCGCGCCGCACGGCGCGACCGGGGCCAGGCCCGCGGGTCGTCTGCGTCTCCGGGGTCCCCGGTGCCTCCGGGGTCCTCGGTGCCTCCGGGTCAGGGGCTGAGGCGTTCGACCGTCCAGGCCGCCGCCCCGCCGGAACCGCCCGGACCGGCCGTGTCGCCCCGGCCCCCCAAAGCGTCCGGATCCCGGCGGACGTAGCGCAGGCGGTCGTGGAGGCGGTTCTCGCGGCCCTGCCAGAACTCCACCGTCCGCGCCACCACCCGGTAGCCGCCCCAGTGCGGCGGGACCGGAACCCGTTCCGTCTCCGGGTAGCGCTCCGCGAGCTGCGCGTACGCGCGGTCCAGCTCCTCCCGGGAGGCCACCTTCGAGGACTGCTCGCTGGCCCACGCCCCGAGCTGCGAGCCGTGCGGACGGGTGCGGAAGTAGGCGGCCGTCTCGTCGCGGCCGGTGCGCTCCGCCCGGCCGGCGACGATCACCTGGCGGGCTACGGCGTGCCAGGGGAAGAGCAGCGAGACATACGGGTTGGCGTCGATCTCGCGGCCCTTGCGCGAGTCGTAGTTGGTGTAGAAGACGAAGCCGCGCTCGTCGAACTGCTTGAGCAGCACCGTGCGCGAGCTGGGCCGCCCCCGCTCGTCGGCCGTCGAGACGACCATCGCGTTCGGTTCGTGGAGTCCGGCGGTCACCGCCTCCTCGAACCAGCGCAGGAACTGCCCGTACGGGTCGGCGGCGAGATCCTCCTCCCGGAGTCCTTCCGCGCGGTAGTGGGCCCGCATGGCGGCGGGGTCCAGGTGCGGACGGTGGGCGAGGGCTTCGCGGGCTGCGTCGTCGGCTTGGGGCACGCGTTCATCTTGCAACACCTCCCTCGCGCGGCATCGGGCGGTGGCGGGCGAGTTTGCCCGTCCGCGGGAGCGTGTACACCTGGGGGCGGGGAAACGGGGAGTGTGCCGCATCTCACTCTTCCCCGCACCTGCCGGACCGGACAGAATCGCTGGCTGGACCACTGTGGCCTTCGCACAGCGCGGGTTATCGTGTCCGACCAGTCACTGCCCGGTCACCACCGGCAGCCCAACAGCAGCAGGGCAGGACCGGGTGCCGGCCCGGGCCGCCGGCCCCACGCGGCGGCGGAACCGCGCAGGCACACCCGCAGAGAGCCGACCGGCCCCCTGGGGTGCCCGCCGTCCTCCTACCGAACCACATACGAGGAGCCGCCAGATGTCCGACTTCGTACCCGGACTCGAGGGAGTCGTCGCGTTCGAGACGGAGATCGCCGAGCCCGACAAGGAGGGCGGCGCCCTCCGCTACCGGGGTGTGGACATCGAGGACCTGGTGGGCCACGTCTCCTTCGAGAACGTGTGGGGCCTGCTGGTGGACGGCGGCTTCACCCCCGGCCTGCCCCCGGCCGAGCCCTTCCCCATCCCGGTCCACTCGGGTGACATCCGCGTGGACGTGCAGTCCGCGCTGGCGATGCTCGCGCCCGTGTGGGGCCTGCGCCCGCTGCTGGACATCGACGAGGAGCAGGCCCGCGACGACCTGGCGCGGGCCGCGGTGATGGCGCTGTCGTACGTCGCCCAGTCGGCGCGCGGCCAGGGCCTGCCGATGGTGCCGCAGCGGGAGATCGACAAGGCCGAGACCGTCGTGGAGCGCTTCATGCGCCGCTGGCGGGGCGAGCCCGACCCCAAGCACGTCGCGGCCGTGGACGCCTACTGGACGTCGGCCGCCGAGCACGGCATGAACGCCTCCACCTTCACCGCCCGCGTCATCGCCTCCACCGGCGCGGACGTGGCGGCGGCGCTGTCGGGTGCGGTGGGCGCGATGTCCGGCCCGCTGCACGGCGGCGCGCCCTCGCGCGTGCTGGGCATGATCGAGGAGATCGAGCGGACCGGTGACGCCCGGGCGTACGTGAAGGGCGCCCTGGACCGCGGCGAGCGCCTGATGGGCTTCGGCCACCGCGTCTACCGCGCCGAGGACCCGCGCGCCCGCGTGCTGCGCCGTACCGCCAGGGAGCTGGGCGCGCCGCGCTTCGAGGTCGCCGAGGCCCTGGAGAAGGCGGCGCTGGAGGAGCTGCACAACCGGCGTCCGGACCGGGTGCTGGCCACCAACGTGGAGTTCTGGGCGGCGATCGTGCTGGACTTCGCCGAGGTCCCGGCGCACATGTTCACCTCGATGTTCAGCTGCGCCCGCACCGCCGGCTGGTCGGCGCACATCCTGGAGCAGAAGCGCACCGGCCGCCTGGTGCGCCCCTCCGCGCGCTACGTGGGCCCGGGTCCGCGCAGTGTGCGGGAGATCGAGGGCTACGACGAGATCGCCCGCTGAGGCCCCCCGTCCGTACGGACACCGCGCCGGCCCCGGAGCGACGCCCCCGTCGCTCCGGGGCCGGCGCGCGTCCGGGCCCGTTCCCTCCCGCGGAACCGTCCGTGGAGCCGCCCGCGGAAAGCGGACGGCCTCACCCCGCCGGAAGCGGCGGGGTGAGGCCGTCGGGCACCGGACCGGGCCGGCCGTGTGCTCAGTCGCGCACCGGGATCTCGGCGTACGAGGGGTCGCCCGCGGGCGAGGAGAAGGCGAGCTTCGCGCCGAACGGGTTGTGCTCGGCGTAGAGCGGGTCGACGGTGTCGATCACCAGGGCGAGCCGGTGCCCGGCCGGGACGTCGTAGGCGGTCGAGAACAGTTCCAGGTCCACGCCGAACGCCTCGCCCGGCGTCCTGCCGTGGAAGCTGAACGGCGCGTGGGTGACCAGCCTGCCCACGCCCAGCGGCCCCACGTCGTAGAGGTGGGCGACGAAGGTGCCGCTGGACCGGTTGGAGGTCACCGTCGTGTGCAGCTTCACCGTGCCCCGGACCTGCCGGGCGGTGGCGTACCGCTCGGACTTCCAGACCGCGGAGTACCAGTCGGGCAGCAGCGGGACGGAGACCGTCGGCGGGAGACCGGTGAGCTGGTCGAAGATGCTGGAGAGGAAGACCGTGCCGCCGTTCGCGCCGGAGTCGAGGTTCGCCAGGATGCGCTCGGTGTCGTTCAGCGCGATCCGCTCGGTGCCCGAGGGCACGGACTTCCAGTCGGGGTAGCCCTCCTGGTCGCCCTGGCGGTCGGTGAGCTGGACGGGCTGCTCGCGGTCGACGCCGTTGTCCTCGCCCTTGAGGTGGTGGTCGAGCCAGCGCTCGGCGCTGTTCCACACGTCGTTGGGCAGACCCAGCAGGCCGGGCATCTCGGGGGTGGCGTGGTCGCCGTGCCGGAACTCCAGGCGCTTGGGGCCGGTCAGCTTCTCGTAGAAGTCGGCGTACTGGTTGGGCGGGAAGATCGAGTCGCCCCAGGCGTTGCCCAGCATGATCGCGGGACCGTTGGCGTTGATCCGGTCGATGTGGGTGGCGGCGGAGCGCTTCTTCCCCCAGGCGATCATGTCGCCTTCCTTCTCCAGGTCGGAGGTGAGGAAGCCGGAGATGATCTCCTTGAACTCGTCGCTCGGGCGGCCGGTGAGATAGCCGGCGCCGGTGAGGAACGTGGCCGCCTGGGTGTGCTGGGTGCGGCCGCTGTAGATGGAGTCGACCAGATCGGCCCATCCGCTCATGGCGACCACGGCCTTGATCCGGTCGTCGTGGGCGGAGGCCAGCAGGCTGATGCCCGCGCCGTAGGAGATGCCGGCCATGCCGATCCGCTCGGGGTCGGCGGGGGTGTTGGCCAGCGCCCAGTCGATGGCCTTCGAGGCGTCGGCGACGTCGGGTGGGCCGGCGACCTCGATCTCGCCGCCGGACTGCCAGAAGCCGCGCGAGTTGTAGCTGAGCACCACGTAGCCGGAGTCGGCGAGCTTCTTGGCCTGGGCGAGGTACTCGACCTGCGGCATGGACCAGCTGGTGGGGAGCACGACGAGCGGGTAGCGGCGCCCGCCGTCCGCGTCGCCGGGCACGACGACGTTGGCGGCCAGCGGCGTACCGCCGTCGCCGGGGATCTCGACGAAGCGGACGGTGGACGAGGCGGTCGTGCCGTGGGCGGCGGTGACCGGGCCGGCGACGGTCCCGGCCAGCACCGCGGCCGAGACGGCGGCGACGGCAGTGGACGTGCGCAGACGCCTGCGAGGGTGTCCCATGGGCCCTCTTCCTGAGTCGTGTCGCCGGCGTGGGGGGCCGGCGGGCGTGTGGGGAAGGTGACCCGAGACTAGACGCGAGGCTTACCACTGGTAACCCGTCAGTAAGTTACGCATCCGTAACTTTCCCCGCGCCCCTCGTCGCACCCCTCGTCGCACCATCGGGCGAACGCCGACCGGTTCCGTCCGCCGTACGGGCGCCGCCGGGCAGAGGCCCCGCCTCACCGCCCCGGCCGCTCCTGCGGCCGCTCCCCCTCCGGCGGCCCGTCCAGCGCCTCGGCCAGCACCTCCGCCAGGTGGCGGGCGCGGTATCCGCCGAGCTGGGCGAGCTGGGTGCGGCAGGAGTAGCCGTCGGCCAGCAGCTCCGTACCCGGCTCGGCGCCGCGCACCGCCGGCAGCAGCTTCTCCTCCGCACAGGCGGCCGACACCTCGAAGTGCCCTTTCTCGAAGCCGAAGTTGCCCGCCAGTCCGCAGCAGCCGTCGCTGAGCCCGCCGGTCAGCCCGGCCTTCTCCCGCAGCCGCCGCTCCGCCGCGTCGCCCAGCACGGCGTGCTGGTGGCAGTGGGTCTGGCCGGCCACCGGGCGGCCGATCCGCGGCGGGGTCCAGCCGGGCGCGTACTCCTCCAGCGCCTGCGCGAAGGTGCGCACGAGGGCGGCCAGCCGCTCGGCGCGCGGGTCGTCCGGCAGCAGCTCGGGGGCGTCGGTGCGCAGCGCCGCCGCGCACGGCGGCTCCAGGACCACCACCGGGACCCCGGCCGCCAGTACGGGCTCCAACCGGTCCAGGGTGCGGCGCAGCACACGGCGGGCACCGTCGAGCTGTCCGGTGGAGATCCAGGTCAGGCCGCAGCAGACCCGGTCCGCGCCCGGCGGCGGGACCACCTCCAGCCCGGCCGCCTCCAGCACCCGTACGGCGGCGGTGCCCGCCTCGGGGGAGAGGTGGTTGGTGAAGGTGTCCGGCCACAGCACGACGCGCCGGCCGCCGTGCACGGGACGCGCCGGGCGCTTCCGGCGGTCCGCGCGCCACCGGCGCATGAAGGGGGCGCGCGGCAGCGGCGGGATCTCCCGCTCCGGGGCGATCCCGCCCAGCCGCTTGGCCAGGGCCGCCGCCGGGGTGCGGGCCAGGGCGTTCAGCAGCGGCGCGGTGCGGGTGGCGGCCACCGCCCGCAGCCACAGCGGCAGCCGGCCCATCGAGTAGTGGGCCATCGGACGGCGGCGGCCCGCGTAGTGGTGGTGCAGGAACTCCGCCTTGTAGGTGGCCATGTCCACCCCCACCGGGCAGTCGCTGCGGCAGCCCTTGCACGACAGGCACAGATCCAGCGCCTCGCGGACCTCCTGGGAGCGCCAGCCGTCGGTGACCACCTCGCCCGCGAGCATCTCGTGCAGCAGCCGCGCCCGGCCGCGCGTGGAGTGCTTCTCCTCCCCCGTCGCCCGGTAGGAGGGGCACATCACGCCCGGACTCCCGGCGGGATTCCGGCACTTGGCCACCCCCACACAGCGCCGCACCGCCGCCGAGAAGTCGCCGCCGTCCTCCGGGTAGCCGTAGACGACCGGGAGGGGCTCGCGCGGCAGCGGCGCGAAGCGCAGGTTCTCGTCCAGGCGGTGGGGGCGGACCAGCATGCCGGGGTTGAGGCCGCCGTCGGGGTCCCACAGGTCCTTGAAGCGGCCGAACAGCTCCACCGTCTCCCGCCCGTACATGCGCGGCAGCAGCTCGGCGCGCGCCTGCCCGTCGCCGTGCTCGCCCGACAGCGAGCCGCCGTGCGCGACCACCAGACCGGCCAGGTCGGTGGAGAAGCGGCGGAAGCGGGCGACGCCCTCCTCGCCGATCAGGTCGAAGTCGATGCGCACATGGATGCAGCCGTCGCCGAAGTGGCCGTACGGCAGCCCGCGCAGCCCGTGTTCGGCCAGCAGCGCGCGGAAGTCCCGCAGATACGCGCCCAGCCGGGCGGGCGGGACCGCGCAGTCCTCCCAGCCGGGCCACGCCTCGCTGCCGTCGGGCATGCGGGTGGCGGTGCCGGAGGCGTCCTCCCGCACCCGCCACAGGGCGCGCTGCCCTGCCGGGTCGGCGACCAGCGCGTGGTCGGCGGCGTCCCCCGCGGCCGCCCGGCACAGCCGCTCGGCCGCCGCCCGCGCCCCGTCCGCGTCCGCGCCGCCGACCTCGACGAACAGCCACGCCCCGCCCCGGGGCAGCATCGCCCGCTCGGCCTCGGGCACCAGGTCGCTCGCCATGCCCTCCACCGTCAGCGGGCGGTGCGGAAGGAGGGTGACGGCCGCCTCGGCCGCCGCGCTCTCGTCCGCGTAGCCCAGCACCGCCAGCACCCGTGCGCCGGGCCGCTCCACCAGCCCCACCGTGGCGGCCGTGACCACCCCGAGGGTGCCCTCGCTGCCGGTGAACGCCCGCACCCAGTCCTCGCCGCGCTCGGGCAGCAGCGCGTCCAGGGCGTAGCCGGAGATACGGCGCGGCAGTTCGGGGAAGCCGGTGCGCAGCCGGGCGAGCTCCCCGCCCACCAGCGCCCGCGCCCCGGCGCGCAGCCGCTCGGGCACGCCGTCCCCGCCGGGCGCGAGCCGGGCCCGCTCGCCGCCGTAGGTGAGCACATCCAGCTCCCGGACGTTGTCGGCGGTCGTGCCCCAGGCCACCGAGTGGGAGCCGCAGGAGTTGTTGCCGATCATCCCGCCGAGCGTGCAGCGGCTGTGGGTGGAGGGGTCGGGGCCGAAGGTCAGCCCGTGGGCGCCGGCCGCGCGGCACAGGTCGTCCAGGACCACGCCCGGCTGGACGACGGCGGTGCGCGCCGCGGGGTCGAGCGAGAGGACCGCGTCCATGTGGCGGGTGAAGTCCAGCACCACCCCCGTGCCCGTCGCCTGCCCGGCGATGGACGTGCCCCCGCCGCGCGGCACCACCGGCACCCCCGTCTCCCGGCACACCTCCAGCGCCGCCGCCACGTCACCGGCGTCACGCGGCGCGACCACGGCCAGCGGCACCCGCCGGTAGTTGGACGCGTCCATCGTCACCAGCGCGCGGGAGCCCGCGTCGTCGGCGACCTCCCCCCGTACGGCCGCCCGCAGCGCCCGCACCACCTCCCGCGCCCGCTCGTACTCCTCCGCCTGCGCCGTACGCTCCAGCGCCGTGCGCGCCTGCTCCCGTGCCGCCCTCGCCGCGTCATCACCCATGGCAACAGCGTGCATCCCGACCGGCCCCGCGCGCACCGGTCGTTCCACGGTGTGTCCCGCCGCGTGCCCCACGGCGCGTCCCATCAGCGCGTCCACGGCGCGTCTCGCGGGATGGACGCCTCACGGAACACGGGGCGGCCACGCACTACCCTTCGGTACGTGGCCGATCTCCAGATTCCCGCAGACATCAAGCCCGCCGACGGACGATTCGGTTCGGGCCCGTCCAAGGTGCGGACGGAGGCGCTGAGCGCCCTGGCCGCCACCGGTACGTCCCTGCTGGGCACCTCACACCGCCAGGCTCCGGTCAAGAACCTCGTCGGCAGGGTGCGCGAGGGAGTGAAGGAGCTCTTCGGTCTTCCGGAGGGCTACGAGGTCGTCCTGGGCAACGGCGGCTCCACCGCCTTCTGGGACATCGCGACCCACGGTCTGATCGAATCGAAGTCCCAGCACCTGTCCTTCGGCGAGTTCTCCTCGAAGTTCGCCAAGGCCGCCAAGCTCGCCCCCTGGCTGGCCGACCCGTCCGTGATCTCCTCCGAGCCCGGCACCCACCCGCTGCCGAACGCCGAGGCGGGCGTGGACGTGTACGCCTACACCCACAACGAGACCTCCACCGGCGTCGCCATGCCGATCAGGCGGGTCGAGGGCGCGGACGAGGGCGCCCTGGTCCTGGTGGACGCCACCTCCGGCGCGGGCGGTCTCCCGGTGGACGTCTCCGAGACGGACGTCTACTACTTCGCCCCGCAGAAGTCGTTCGCCGCGGACGGCGGCCTGTGGCTGGGCGTGTTCTCCCCGGCCGCGCTGGAGCGGGCCGAGCGGATCGCCGCGACCGACCGGCACATCCCGGCCTTCTTCGACCTGCCGACGGCGATCGACAACTCCCGCAAGAACCAGACGTACAACACCCCGGCCGTCGCCACCCTCTTCCTGCTGGCCGACCAGCTGGAGTGGATCAACGGCCAGGGCGGTCTGGACTGGGCCACCTCCCGCACCGCCGACTCCTCCTCGCGGCTGTACGGCTGGGCGGAGAAGTCCGAGATCGCCACTCCCTTCGTGGCCGACCCCGCCCAGCGCTCCCAGGTCGTCGGCACGATCGACTTCGCCGAAGGCGTCGACGCCTCCGCGATCGCCAAGGTGCTGCGCGCCAACGGCATCGTGGACACCGAGCCGTACCGCAAGCTGGGCCGCAACCAGCTGCGGGTGGCGATGTTCCCGGCCGTCGAGCCGGCGGACGTCGAGGCGCTGACGGCCTGCGTGGACTACGTCGCCGAGCGTCTCTGAGCCGCACGGCGGTACGTAACTTCCGGCCGCCGGCCGCCGGGACCGCGTCGCGGTCCCGGCGGCCGGCGGCACCGTCTTCCCCGGCTCCCCGCCCCTCGCGGGAGGCGGGTCAGCGGGGCGCGTCCCGCGCGGCGACGCGCTCCAGGTTCTCGCGGAACACCCGCTGCGCGTCCGGGGTGATGGTGCGCAGCGCGACCATCGCGGTGAGGACCACGTCGCACAGTTCCTTCTGCACGTCGTCCCATGTGTGGCTGTGCCCCTTGCGGGGGTTGGAGCCCATCGCGCCGTGGACGGCCTCGGCGACCTCCCCGGCCTCCTCGCCGATCTTGAGGATGCGCAGCAGCCGGGCCGTCTCCGGTGAGGCGGTGCCGTGTTCGTCCAGCCGCTTCACGAGTCGGCCGATCGTCTCCCAGGTCTCGTCGTCCATGCGCGCCGTTCTACCGGACGCGGCCGCCGGTGCCGGAGACGGGCGGCAGATCCCAGCCAGGCCCTCGTGGATCGCCCAGCCACACCCACTGGCGGCCGGAGGTGACGGTGATGCCGAAGGAGTCGCGGGCGGGGGCCGTGTCCGGGAACCACCGGTGCAGTTCCTCCACGGCCTCCCACAGGCGGCGGGGCCCGGCCTGGCGCACCGTGCCGTCGGCGTGGACGCGGGCGATCGACCCGTCAGGCGTCCACAGGCCCAGGCCCTCGACCGTGCCGTCGTCCTCGCGGTTCCAGGTACAGAACCGGTAACCGGGCATGGTCAGGGACAGCGGGAACTCCAGATGGCGGAGTGCGTCGACCGGGGTGGCGGTGCGGGAGGGGCGGGGCTCGGTACGCTCCAGGCCGGCGAAGTCCGGGGCGGGAGCGTCCGCGCGGCGGGGCATGAAGTAGGCCCCGCCAGGAAGGAAGGCACCCTCGGCGGCGTCGCCGTGGATGGTCAGGCGGGCGACACCCCAGCCGATGGGGACCACGATCACCGCGCCCTCACAGGCCTGCTCGACCCACGGCCACGGCACGGACGGCAGACCGCAGGTGGCGATGATCCGGTCGTACGGGGCCCGGTCGGGGACGCCGTACGCGCCGTCGCCGACGCGCACGGCCGGGTGGTGTCCGGCCTCGCCGAGGCGCCGGGTGGCGGCCCCGGTCAGGTCGGGGTCCACGTCCATGGTGGTCACCCGGCTGTCGCCGAGCCGGTGGGAGAGGAGGGCGGCGTTGTAGCCGGTGCCGGTGCCGACTTCCAGCACCCTGTGCCCGTCGGCCATGTCCAGGGCGTGGAGCATCTCCAGCATCAGGCTCGGCTGGCTGGACGACGATGTGGGGGTGCCGTCGGCGATTTGGGTGGTCAGTGCGCGGTCGGAGTAGACGGCCTCCCAGTAACGCGGGTTCTCGGGGGTGATGGTCACCCACCGGCCGTCCTCCGCCTGCTCGTGGAAGGAGGGTACGAACACGTGCCGGGGCACCGTCTCGAACGCGGCCCGCCACGGGTCGCCGGGGGCGGTGAGCCGGTGTGCCAGGGCGGTGCGGAGATCTCGCGAGGGGTCGGCGGGGACGGTCATGCGGCGGCTCCTTGCAGAAGGTCGGCGTGGGCCTCGGCGATCGGTAACTTGGTGGCGGCGGCGATGAACTGCCATTGCCCGGCGGGGTTGCACTCGAAGAACACCCAGCGGCCGGCCGGGGTGACGGCGAAGTCGAACGCCCCGTAGTTCAGGTGGTAGTGGTCCATGAACCGGCGTACGGACTCGGCCACCGGCTCGGGGACGGGCACGGGTTCGTAGCTCAGCGCGTCGTAGTCGGCGCGCCAGTCCACGCGGGCGGCCTCACTGCCGGCATGGATCGCGGCGGGGAACATCCGGTCGCCGACGACGGTCAGCCGCACCTCGTACTGCTTGGGCACCCACTCCTGGAGCAGGTGCGCGGTCGTCTCCAGGGACTCGTCCAACTCGTCCGGCTCCACGCGGCGGGTGGGCAGCGTCAGCGGCTTCTCATCGGGCCGGTTCAGTGGGGCGGCGGCGATGGGCTTGCACACCAGCGGACCTTCGATCCGGGCGGCCCAGCGGCGGGCCCGGTCGAGGCTGTTGGTGATCAGGGTGCGTGGCACTGTGAGCCCGGCGTCGGTGGCGGCGACGAGTTGGGCGGGCTTGTGGGCCGCGGCCCGGTAGGTGTCCGGGTGGTGCATCCACACCACCGGCAGCGAGGAGAGGACCTGCACCACGCCCACCAGGGCCTGCGCACGCGCCCACTCCCGGTATTCCTCGGCCACCTGCGGCGAGATGCGGGGGAGACCGGGCCGCCGGTAGTAGACGGCCCGGACCTCCTCCAGCCGCGCCACGCGGGCACCGGTGCCCAACTCCCCGCGCCAGCCGGGCGTACGACCGTCATGCCCAGCCGTGAGCGTGACGTGCAGAGGGAAATCGGCGATGTCGAACCTCATCACCGGCACATTCCGGTCGTTGAGGGCTTGGACGACGAGATCGGCGCTCGCGTCCAGGTCCTCGGCCACGACCAGGACGTGCCCGCGCGGCGCGGCCATCAGGCGGCTTCGACGTAGTCGGCGGGGAAGGCGTACGGATCGGACGTCTCGTCCGCCGGTCCGTTGGAGTCGTTGTTGGTGGCGGTGCTGGACGCGGCTACCGGGGTGTGGGCCCACAGACGGCCGTCACCCATCACGTTCACCTGCCGGTCGGGGTCGTAGGTGAACTCCCTCGGGTCGATGGTGACGGTGTACGGGGGCTGGGGGTTGCGAGCGCCGAACGGCACCGCTGCCGTGGTGGACATCTGTGTTCCTCCTTCTGGTCGTTTCTCGTACGGCCCACCGGGCGGCGGGCTTGCCGTGCGGCACCATCGGTGCGATGCCTCACGGAGTCCTTTGCGGGCCCGGGCCCTGTACCGCCGGGAGCGGCATCATCCGGCCGTCCCCGGGGCCGCCGTGGTGCGGGCGGGCGCGGCCAGGTGGGTGCGGACCCGCCTGACCAGTCGCGCCGTCTCGTAGCCGACCACGGCCGGGTCGGCGTCGCGGTCGGCGATGACGGCCAGGTGGGCGCGGACGCCGGCGGCGCGGACGAACAGCAGGGTGCGGGCGAGTTCCACGGTCATCTGTCGCACGTCGCCGTCCGGGTGTGGGCCGGGTCCGGCGTCGATGCGGGCGGCGGCGCCCCTGGCCAGGGAGTACAGGCCGCAGACGATGGCCGCCAGGACATCGGCGGTGTCGGTGTCGTCCAGGCCGTGGGCGGCCCGGATCAGCCCGTCGGAGGTGACCAGTGCCGCGCTGCGGATGCGGGCGTTGCGCTCGACCAGGCCCTGGATCAGCCATGTCTTCGGGTCGGTGCCGCCGGTGCGCTGTGTGCCGGCCATGGGGTGCCTTCCTCGGGTGAGGGACGGGAGGGGGAAGCGGTCTGGTGCCTGCCCCCGGCTGCGGGCCGCAGGGGAGTTGGAACGTCCGTCGCCGGGGGCAGGGGTCTGTGGCGCGGCGCTCACCGGGCGGCCTCCTGCGCCGCCGTGCGGGCGGCGGTGTAGGCGTCCCGCAGGGCGGGTCCGTCGGTGAGTTGCGTGCCGGTCGGGCGCACGATCCAGGACCGGCCGCCCAGGTGGCGGGGTTCGGCGTAGTCCGGGTGCGGCAGCGGCACCAGCGTGCGGTCGGGCAGGCGCGTGCTGCCGGGGGCGTTCCAGCCGTCCGCCGAGCCGGGTGCGAGAAGGAAGTCCACGCCCAGCGGGGTGGCCAGGACCGGCCCCAGCGGTGCGCGGGCCGCGCGGAGCCGCCGCACCGTCGCGTACGCGGTGCCGGTGGGCAGGCGTACCACGTCCCAGGCGGGCCCGGCCGGAGCCTCGCCCAGCGCCCCGTGTCCCCAGGCGCGCAGCACCTCCGAAACGCGGCCGGTGGGCCGCAGCCATCCCAGTTCCAGGGGGCCGAGGATCAGGTCCGACAGGTCAGCATCAGGGTGCGTCAGGGTCGGGTTCACGGAGCGTGGTGCCTCTCGATCGGGTGGTGCAGGGGTCGGTCCGGCTTGGAGGGGGTGGGCGCTACCGGCCGAGGGCGAGAGCGACCAGCGGCCACAACTGCCAGGCAGCGAAAGCGAGAAGGCCGATGACCACGGCGAGAGCGCCAGGGTTCGCCTTGACGGTCAGGTACGCGCAGCCCAGCCGACCGGGCTGCTCGGTCTTCGCCCCGTTGGGCGTCCTGGGCGCGTCACCGGGCATGGTCGGCCCTCCCGGCCGGCAGCAGTCGCGGCCGGTGCCGACGGCCGCACGGGGGATGGCCGTTGACCTCCGCCAGGTACAGGAACCGCGCCGGGCGGGCCTGCCAGGTGAGGTGCTGAATGCCGGGGTAGAGGGTCAGCGAGCAGGACTCGCCCCGGCGCAGCCGGGCGCACGCCCGCGCCGAGCCGGGTCCGTCCACCCAGTGGTCCAGCACGTACCCGGCCTGGTTCGGGCCGAGTACGGAGACCACGGTGCGCGCCCCGGCCCGGATCCACCGGATCGCCGCCTCCGGGCTCGGGGCCGCGTACCCGTCCCGGCGCATGGCCGTTCCCGGCAGACCGGTGAGGGTGCTGACCGCCTCGCACCACACCCCCGCCCGGACCAGCGGAGCGGAGTGGGCGGCCTGCTCGGCGGGAGCGGTCACCGCGCCGGCTCCTCGGGGGCGAGGTGCCGTGGCAACCACCGGCAGTCGGCGGCCTCGGGCCGAGGCAGGGCCGTGCTGATGGGCAGGGCTCGGCCGATCGCCCCCATGACGGTGACGATGTCGGCCAGGGCATCTGCTGCGGCCGGCACGGCAGCAGACGGTGGTGCGGTGGGCAAGGTCTGCACAGGAGCCCCCGAAGATTTCCGGTGATCGGTTCGTCACCGAAAGTAGGACCCCTGCAGCGGAGGAAGGGGCAGGATTCCTGCCCCTCGCACTCCCGTTCAGGCGGCGATCACTCAGGCAGCGAGAACACCGACCTTCACCGCCAACTCGGAGGCACGGCGCCGCCGCTCGGGAGACTTCGCCTCGGTCTCCTCCAGGATGATCCGCCGGGCATAGCCGTTGTAGCGGATCGTCTCGGGCGCGTTCTCGTGAGCCTTCTCCAGGGTGGCCAGCGCGGTTTCGGGCTGGCCGTCGAGCTGGTATCCGCGGGCTTCCTCGATGCGGTGCCGGGCTCGGCGCGGGCGGGAGGGGATGCAGCGGGCGTCGGCCCGGGCGGCCTGCCTCACGCTCTCCCCGCCGGCGTGGAGTTCGACGGCGAGGGTGACGGCGTGGGCTCCCATGACGGCGCGGGAGAAGGAAGTGACGGGATGGTAGTAACCGTCGGGCAGGCGCTGGGCGATGTGGTCGGCCTTGTCCCACCAGCCCCACGCCGCGCCGGTGTCGCCGCGGCGGGCGGCGGTGTAACCCGCGGCGACCTGCAGGGCTCCGGCAATCGCGCGGACGTGGTCGTCCGCGTCGGGCAGTTCGGGCTCGAGGTAGCGCAGGCACTCCATCGTGACGGCGTCGGCGCCGTCGTAGTGACCGGAGTCGCGGTGGGCCTCGGCGGTAAGCCAGGCCACCATGCCCAGGGCGTGGGGGTCTTCCGATTCCTGGGCGGCGACCATGCCGCGTTCGACGACCCGCCACAGCAGCGCGCTGTCGGGCTGGTAAGCCAGGAAGAACTGGCTGAGGCTGTAGACCTCGGCGAGGACGGCTTGGGCGGTGCGTCGCTCGGGTGCGGCATCGGCCTGCCGTACGGCGAGTTGGGCGTCGCGGATCAGACCGGGCAGCAGGGAGCCGAGGACTTCGCGGTGGTTGGGGGCGGAGTGGCGGGCGGCCCAGGCACGGTCGAGGCGGGCGCGCAGGTGCGCGGTGTCCGGGGCCTGGCGGTCGGCGCGGGTGAGGGGGAAGGCGTCGACGGCGGCGCGGACCTCGGGCAGGCGAGGGTGGCCGGGACCGATGAAAAGGGCAGCGGGCATGGACTGGTCCCCGGTCAGGTCGGACAGATCACGGACCCGCAGCACCTCGGCGATCCGCAGGACCATCGGCAGCGGAGGGGTGTGGATCTCCCCACGCTCGACCTGCTTGAGCCAGCTCGGGGAACGGTCCAGCAGGCCGGCCAGGACGGGTCGGCTCATGCCTCGGCGGGTCCGCAGGATGCGCAGACGCTCTCCGAATGCGACGGGTTCCGGGGTGGCATCGGCGATGGACATAACTCCGCCCCCTTCTCTGGGTAGCTCGTCGTCCACAGCGTATGGGGCGGAGCCGTCTTCGTGGGGGGTTGAGCGGTGACCGTGGCTTGTGAGGGCTGCGGTGCGGGCCTTCGAGCAGCCCACCCACGCATAGTGGTGCCGGGGGCGACGGTGCGCTGCGGGACCGGCCGGTCTCCGGGCGAGGGCCGGACGGAAACGGGCGGGCCCCGTGGGCCGGGCCGGTTTCCGCGCGGCCCCGGTGAGGTACCCGGCGGCGCATGAGCACTCCGGGCACCGGGCTGAGTCTGTTCGCCGGCGAGCGGCGCGTCTGGCTGGCCACGTACGACCGCGAGGGTGTGCCGGTGGGCACGGCCACGGCGATCGCCGTGGAGGGCGACCGCGCCTACGTGCGCGCCCACGGCCGGTCGGGCACGGCCGAGCGGCTGCGCCGCCGCCCCGAGGCGGAGATCTCCCCCGCCACCCTGGGCGGCACTCCGGCGGGCGCGCCGATGAAGGTGGACGTGCGGCGGCTGTCGGGCCGCGAGGCCCGGCACGCGGCCGGGCATCTGGCCCGCAAGCATCCCGCGCGGGGTGTGCTGGTGCCGCTGGGCCACCGGCTGATGCTCGACCGGTCGCTGCTGTACGAGCTGCGCCCGGTGGGCGAGCGGTGAGGGTGGCGGGTCCGGCGGCGGACACGACCTCCCGGAGCGCGGCCCGGACCTCCTGCCGGGCCAGGGATCAGGGGTCCGGGCACAGGATTCAGGGCACAGGGCCCGGGGCCGGGTGCTCACGGCAGGAACGGCTGGTACTGCCCTCCCAGCGAGGCGTCCCAGGTCTCGGCGGGGTGGACCTCCCCCGTCGCCGCGTCGACGGCGGCGGTGTGCGTCCGGGACCCCTCCCGCAGCGTCAGCAGCCAGTGGACCCGCCAGGCGCCCTCGTGCCGCACCGCCAGCAGTACGGGCTCGGCCCGTTCGGCGTCCCCGGTCCCCCGGCCGAGGTGCTTCCCGGCGGCCTTCCACGCCCGCTCCTCCGGCACCGTCACCTCGGGCAGCCGGGGCGCCTCCACGTTCCGCGCCACCAGGCCGGTGAGCCGTCCGGCGGGCTCGACCAGCACGTCCAGCCGCTTCGGCAGCAGAACCTCTCCCCGCCGGCCGGTCCAGGTCACCCACCAGCCCGGGGTGCCGTCCCCGGCCTCCTCCGCCTTCTGCCGCTCGACCGCGACACGGGAGCCCTCCAGCGCCCACGGCGCGTACCGCTCGGCGTAGCCGGTGGCTGTGCGCTCGGCGTCCTCGGCCGTCCGCGCGGGGCCGGGAGCGCCGGGAACGGCGAAGGCGTGCCCCTCCTCCACCTCGCCGGGGATCAGGTCCACCCTGAGGCCGTCCCGCTCCGGCCAGTCCACCTCGGCCCATCCCGAGGCGAAGTGCGCCGCCACGGTGCCCGACTCCCCCTCGCCGCGTACGAAGCTCGCGGACTCGACGGAGTAGTGGCCGCCGAAGGCCTCCCGCAGCGCGGTCTCGACGGCCTCGCGCTGCTCGGCCGAGGCGGGGACGTCGCTCACCGTGTGCTCCACCGCCGTCGGCGACATCCACAGCAGCCAGACCCCGCCCAGCAGCACCGCGCCCACCCCGGTGGCGGCCAGGGCACGCCGGCCGGTACGGGCGGGCAGGGCGGTCTCCCGGCTCCTCCCGGCGACGAGGAGCGCGCCCGCGGCGACGCCGGCCGCCGCGCCGGCGGCGTTCGCCACGAGGTCACTGGTGTCGCACAGCCGCGCCACGAACGGGGCGGCGCCCTGGACGGTCTCCACCGCGGCGGAGGTCAGCAGGCCGAGGGCCAGCACGACCACGGGGCGGCGGGTGGCGAGCGTCCCCAGCAGCCCGAAGGGCACGAACAGCCCCGCGTTGAGCCGCCCCTGGACCGTCCGGAACGGTTCCAGGACGTCCCTGTTGACGGTGCACACACCCGACATTCCGCTGCCGTGCGTGGTCCACAGGGTGAGGGCGACGACGCTCACCGCGGAGGCGGCCCACAGCGCGTGCAGGGCCGGGCGCGGGAGACCGCGCCGCCGGGCCCGGTGCCAGACGGCCGCCGCGCAGGCCGCGGTCAGGAGGACCGCGAAGGCGACGAACCCCTCGTGGCCTCGGAAGACGGCGGTGAGCAAGACCGGAACCCCCCTCGGTCGCGCCCGGCCGCGCGGCCAGGCGCATGATCGTTCCGGCTCACCCTAGACCGCGTGGTTCGAACGGCCGGACGATTCAAGCCACTTCGCCGGGCAGACGGACCGGGCGTCGGCTGCCGACACATCAGGAGGAGCCGCCTCCGCGCCGCTTCGAGCGGCGCAGGGCGAGCAGGAGGGCGGCGCCCGCGCCGAGGGCGAGGACGAACCCGAGGGTGCTTCCCTCTCCCCCGCCGTCCCCGTCCCCGGTGGCGTCGTCCCCGGCGGTGTCCGGCTTGCGGTCGCCCGCCTCGTCACCGGCCCCCTCACCGGTTTCGTCGCCGCCGGCCCGGCCCGGTTCCTCCTCGCGCGCGCTCTCGGGGAGTTGCTCCTCGGTCAGGGGCATCGGCCGCACGGGGCTGCGTTCGCCCTCCGTGCCGTACAGCAGGGTCCGGCCGTCCGGTGTGAAGGTCACCGACTCGCCCTGGCGCTGCACCGGCACCGTCAGCCGCCCCAGTTCCCTGGGCCTGCCGTCCTCCCAGGCGTACATGGTCCCGCCGAAGTAGCCGCGCACCGCCAGCCTGGTGCCGTCCGGGGAGAAGGCGGCGTCGGTGGCCCACAGGCCGATGTCCGCGACGCGGGTGAAGGTGGCGGCGCCGGAGGCCGGGAGCTTCTCGGGCCCGGCGTACAGGGCGCCGCCGTCCCTGTGCTTGCTGACGATGTACACCCGTCCGGTGACGGGGTGGACGGCCAGCGACTCGGCGTCGCGCGGGCCGTCGGCGTAGCGCACGGTGTGGCGGGTGGCCTCGACTGCCTGGTCGGCCAGCCGCTCGGGCTCGGCGAAGCGGTAGATCCACACCTCGGGCCACCGGCCGCCGAAGTTGTCGCCGATGTCGCCGACGTACACGTCGCCGTCCGGGCCGACGGAGACGGCCTCGACGTCGCGCGGGGTGATGCCGGCCAGGGTGACGGTGGCGACCGTCTCGCCGGTGCGGCCGTCGATCGCGTAGACGTACGGCCCGTCGTCGCTGTCGTTGTGCGTCCAGTACACGCCGGGGTGGGCGCGACTGGCCGCCAGACCGCTGGACTCGGTGATCCGCTCGTCCTCGATCGTGAAGCCGTCGGCGGCGGGGTCGGCCGCCCAGGCCGCCCCTGCCGCTCCGGTCGTCCCTGCCGCTCCGGCCGTCCCGGCCAGCACGATCACCGTCGCCGCGCCCAGGGCGCGCACAAGCCTCCGCATGGCCCCAAGCCTGCCATCCGCGGGGCCGCCGTCCGCGCGTGCGCGCCCCGGGCGGGCGCCGGTCACCGTGCCGCCGTCACAGCGCCGCCGTCACAGCAGCGGCTCCGGGTGGAGCGGAGCGGCCTTCCGCCCGGGCTCGTCCGCCGAGTCGGCCGAGTCGGCCGAGTCGGCCGAGTCGGCCGAGTCGGCCGAAGCCGCCGGGGTGCCGCAGAACTCCGCCTCCACGGCGGCGGCGGCGTTCACGGGGATCCCCTGGGCGTTGAGGTTGAGGGCCAGGGAGTGCCGGCCGTCCCGGGTGGTGAGGGCGAAGGAGGCCGAGCCGGGGATGCCGCCGCTGTGGCCCCACACCTGCTCGCCGCAGGACAGCTCGCGGGTCTGGAGTCCCAGACCGTAGTGGTCGGAGCCCTGCTCGCCGGTGGGGACGGTGTCCAGCATCTCGGCCATGCTCCCCCCGGACAGCAGCCTGCCGCTCATCAGCGCGCGGACGAAGCGGTTGAGGTCGTCCACGGTGGAGACCATCTCGCCGGCCGCCCCGGCCGCGGAGGGGTTGAAGTCGGTGACGTCGGTCAGCTCCCCCTCCGGGCCGAGCGGGAGGTAGGCCCGGCCGTGCGGGCGCGGCATCGTCGCCCGGGTGCCGGGCAGTTCCGTGGCGCGCAGGCCGAGCGGGCGCAGGACGCGGCGCTCGATCTGGTGCGCGTAGGAGTCGCCGGTGACGGCCTCGATCACCATGCCCGCCAGGACGTAGTTGGTGTTGGAGTAGGACCAGTCGGTGCCCGGGGCGAAGTCCGGTTCGTGCGCCATGGCGATGCCGACCAGCTGCTCGGGCGTGTAGGTGTCGTAGCGGTGCTTCTCGAAGTCCTTCAGCAGCCTTCTGTTGAACTCCTCGTCCGAGGTGTAGTCGAAGATCCCGCTGGTGTGGTTCAGGAGCTGCCGGAGGGTGACGCGGCGGCCGTCGTGCCCGTTGCCGCGCACCACTCCGGGCAGCCACTCCTCCACCGGGTCGTCGAGGTCGAGCCGTCCCTCCTCCTGGAGTTGCAGCATGACGGTGGCGACGAAGGTCTTGGTGATGCTTCCGACCCGGAAGCGGTCCGGGCGGATCCGCGGGCGCTCGGTGTCCAGGTCGGCGACGCCGGCGGAGGCGGTCCAGGTCCTGCGCCCGTCCCGCGTCTGGACGAGCACTCCGGGGACGCCCGCTTCCACCATGTCGTCCATGGCCTGCCGGAGCGCCGCGCGGTCTCCTCCGTGGTGCCCGCCCCGGTGCTGCTGCCGCTCGGCGGTGTCGGCGGACGCGGCGGGTCCGGGGGCGGAGGACCCGGAGGCGGAGGCGGCCGCCGGGACGGCGGCGGTCAGGGCCAGGGCTGTGGCCACGGCCAGGGTGACCGGGGCGCGGAGGCTTCTCCTGCTCAAGGGGGTTCCCCTCTCCTGTCGGCGGTGCCGTGCGCGGACCGGGCCGCACGGCACCCCGGAGGACGGGCGGGAGGGCCGGACCGTTGAGCCGCCGCCGGACGGTTGGGCCGGTTCCGGCCGTTCTCCCGCACCCCCGGCGGACGACTCCCCCGGTCGGCGGCGCCGCGTCAGGTGCGGGGCTCCCAGCGGAACCTGCGGAACGCCACCCAGGCGAACAGCGCCGCCCACACCGCGTCCAGCACGATCCGCACCGGCACCTCGGCCATCGAGAGCTGCCCGGTCCACCCGGAGCGGATCAGGTCGACGGTCGGGGAGAGCGGGGCGTACACCAGCGCGTCGCCGAGTGCGTCCGGCAGCACCTCGCGGGGGATGTAGACGCCCGAGACCAGCGGCAGGACGAAGATCGCCGGGAGGGTGGCGACCATCACCGACTCCACGGAGCGGCACAGCGCGGCCGTGGCGGCGGCCATCGCGGTCATCAGCGCGACCCCGGTGACCAGCCCGGCGACGGCCGAGAGCGGCTGCCGGGGCGCCGCGCCGAACATCACCGACAGCACCACGGCCACCACGGCGATCTGGGCCACGGTGAGCGCGACGTACATCGAGGCGCCGCCGGCCAGGATCACCGGGTCGGAGACCTCCCCGGTGCGCAGCCGCTTGAGGACGAGCTCCTCGCGGCGGGCCACGTACAGGCCGGTGACGGAGGAGTACAGGGTGAAGATCAGCAGGATGCCGGCGGAGGTGGAGACCATCAGCGGGCCCGCGTCGACGCCGTGGGCGGCGAGGTCCATCTGCTCCTGCACCGAGCGCATGGCCACCAGCAGCATCAGCGGGACGGCGACCGCGAAGACGTAGTTGGCCCGGATCCGGTTGAACAGCTTCCACTCGATGCGGAACAGGGTCCTCATGTGCCGCAGTGCCAGGCCGTTCACGCTTCCTCCCCCTGCTTCGCCCCGATGCCGGCGAGCGCCTCCCCGTCCCGGCCGCCCCGGTCGTCCTGATCACCCCGGTCGCCCTGATCGTCCCGGTCGCCCCGGTCGTCGAAGCCGTCCCGGCCGGCGATGCCGATGAAGGCCTCCTCCAGGGAGGCCGGCCGCGCGGTGAACCGCTCCAGCTCCACGCCCTTCTCCTCGGCCCAGGCCAGCAGCCGGGCGGCGTCCTTCTGGAGCTGCCCGGTGGTGATCGTCACCCGCCCGCCCCGCTCCTCCAGCGATGTGCCGCCGATGGGCAGGTCGCGCACCGTCCACCGGTCGTCCAGGCCGAAGGACAGGGTGGAGGGGTGGTCGGCGACGATCTCGGCGACGGTGCCGGAGGCGGCGATACGGCCCCGGTGCATGATGGCCAGCCGGTCGGCCAGGGACTCGGCCTCCTCCAGGTAGTGCGTGGTGAGCAGGATCGTCGAGCCCCGCTCCCGCAGTTCCCCGATCAGCCGCCAGGTGGCGTGCCGTCCCTCGGCGTCCATGCCGGCGGTGGGCTCGTCGAGGAAGAGCACCTCGGGGCGGGAGAGGGTGGCGACGGCCAGGTCCAGGCGGCGCCTCTCCCCGCCGGAGAGGTTCTGCACCATCACGTCGCGGCGGTGGGAGAGCCCGGCGAGTTCCAGCGCCTGCGCGACGGGGCGGGGCCGGGAGGTCAGCTCGGCCCACATCTCCACGCTCTCCCGCACCGTCAGGTGCGAGACGAAACCGCCCTCCTGGAGCATCGCACCGGTGCGGGGGCGGATGCGGGCCCGGTCGGCGACCGGGTCGAGGTCGCCGAAGAGGCGTACGCGCCCGCGGTACGGGGCGGCCAGCCCCTCCAGCAGTTCGACGGTGGAGGTCTTGCCGGCGCCGTTGGTCCCCAGCAGGGCGAACAGCTGCCCCGGCCGTACGGTGAAGCTCACCCCGCGCACGGCGTCGAACGTCCTCTTGCCGCGTCCGTAGCGGCGCCAGACGTCATGGGCGTGTATATGGCTGCTTTCCGCTTCCGGCATGCGTCCTTCCTCGGTGTGGGGAACCGGGGTGATCCTGTCATGAGGCGGTTCGGGGTCCGCGTATATCCCGTGAATTCTTGGCCACGCCGCCGGGAAATTCAATACCATCGGAGCCACCGGTCATCTCGCCCCAGTCGACAGCGGTCCGAAAAATCCGCACTCGGCGACCGAAGTGAGGCTTACACCCGGAGGTCCGGGGGTGTTCGGCGGTAACCCTCAAATCTTGCTCAGATCGGCGCCCCGGCCGACCAAAGATTCGGCCGCGCGTGTCTACAGTTACCGCGCTGCGTGCGCCTGACCAACGCGCCACGCGCAGTACCCATGCCACAGCCCTTTGCGAAGGGTCCTCGCCGGGGGAGCGTTTTGATGTCGAATGCCGATGTTCAGTGCGAGACGGGCAGCGAGAGAGACAGCGGGAGCGGCAGTGGGAGAGGCGGCGGGAGAGACGCGGAGGCGTTGATCCGTGAACTGCTGCCACTGCTGCGCAGCCGGGCCTCCCGGCTGCTGGGACAGGACGCCGACGACGCGGTGCAGACCGCGTGCCTCAAGCTGCTGAGGTCGTCCGACTCCTGGCTCTCCCATCCCAACCCCGCCGCGTACGCGGTCCGTGCGGTGACCACCGCGGCGTACGACCTGGCCGAGCGCCGGGCGAAGGACACCCCGGTCGACGAGCTTCCCGACCACGCCCACCCCGGCGACCCCATGGCGCAGCGGGAGGCCAGGTGGGAGGTGGGGCGGCTGCTGTCGGCCGTGCCGCGCAAACAGGCCGCCGCGATCTTCCTCGTCGACGTCCAGGACTACACCATCGACGGGGCCGCCGCCGTGCTGGGCGTCCACCGGGGGACGGTCTCCCGGGCCCGGGCGCACGGACTGCGGGCCATGCGGGGGCTGGTCGGGCTGGCCGAGGCCTCCTGAGGGAGCCCGGGAGGAGGCCCGGGGGCGGCGGTCCGGCAGCCCCGGAAAAATTCCCCGCCGGCCGGTCATACACGGGCGGCCTCCCGGAGGTTATCCAGACAGAAGCACGGCGGAGGCCCCGGGGAGGAACCGGGACAGGAGCCGGGGCGGGCCGGAACGAAGGCCCGGAACACCGGCCGCGCCCCGCGTCCCGGGCCGCCCCGGCCGGACTTCCGCCGCACTTCCCGAGACCATTGCGCAAAAGGGGACAGAGGAAACGGAAACGGCCGCGAGAGGCTTCCGCAAGGCGCCACGGGATTTCCACCCTCTCCCGTCGGCAGCCATGCGGCGGTGATATCCCTTTCCGGTCGTCCGGCGATTCCCCCTGCCTCCGGGAGACCGGAGAAGAAGAATTCCCGAAGCCTGCCCGAAAGGACTGGCTGCGGGATGTCCGCAGAACCGAAACGATTCGTCTGAAAGGAGGGACAGCTCATGCTGATCCGGAAGGTGAACGCCGACACGTCCCTGCGCGGGACGCTGGAGCCCGGCGCGCCCCTGGGCGGTTCCGCCCCGGTCATGGCCACCCCGGCTCTGATCGCGACCCCGGTGATCGCCAAGGCCGCCGGCGCCGTGGTCGGCGCCGGCGCGGTGACCGGTGCCGCCTACGTGGCGTACAAGACCGCCACCGGCTGATCCCGGTGAACCCGCCGAGCCGTCCACCGGCCCCGTCCCCCCTGCCGGAGTCCGCGAGGCGTCCGGCGCCGATCGACGTACCCGGGGCCGTGGGCCCGGCGGTCCCCGGCGGCCGCTCTGCTGACGGCCGCCGGTGAGCACAGCCCCGCGTGCCCGGGACCGCTCCCGGGCCCCGGTTCCGGCGGACAGTCGCGTTGCCCGCCGGAACCGGAACACACCCCGATCTACCAGACCAGTGGAGGAAGCACCATGTCCGTGCTCGTCGAGAAGGTCAACGCCGGTGTCGGTCGTCCGGTCGAGGACGAGGCCGCCCCGGTGATGGCGACCCCGGCCGCGTTCGCCGCGGGCGTCGTGGCCGGCGCGAAGGCGTCCGCCATCCTCGTCGCCGCCGCGGGCGTCGGCGCAGCGGTCGCCAACGCTCAGAAGTAAGCACGAGGCGGACCCGGAAGCGACCGGGCGCCGGCGGGGGGCTTCACGGGCCCGAGCCCCCCGCACCGGCCCGGTCCCCTCCGTCCGCCGTGCC
>NZ_JAKMAY010000430.1:0-3818 GCF_022015835.1 Streptomyces sp. ICN903
GCCCGGCCGCCCCGGCCCCGCAGAGGCACGGCACTAGGCTTGCCCCGAGATGAGACGCAGACGCCCCGTGCCGCCCTCCCCCCTGCCGCAGCGCCGCGGGATCGACCCAGTCCGCCTCAGACTGCCCGAGGAAGGCCGCTGGGAGACGGTCCGCGACCACCTGGTCGACCGGCTGCCCGCGGTGGAACCGGCCCTGATCGACGCCATGCTGGGCGGGGGAGAGGTCTGGGGCACGGACGGTCCGGTGGATCCCGGCGCCCCGTACCGGCCGGGGGCCTACCTGTGGTTCCACCGGGAGCTGCCCGAGGAGGTGCCGGTGCCGTACGCGGTGGAGGTGCTGTACCGCGACGACGTCCTGGTCGTCGCGGACAAGCCGCACTTCCTGGCCACCACACCGCGGGGCCGGCACGTCACCGAGACCGCGCTGGCCCGGCTCCGCCGCGACCTGGGGCTGCCCCGGCTCAGCCCGGCGCACCGGCTGGACCGGCTCACCGCAGGAGTGGTGATGTTCACCGTCCGCCCCGAGCACCGCGCCGCCTACCAGGGCCTCTTCCAGGACCGGCGGGTGCGCAAGGAGTACGAGGCCGTGGCCCCCCACGACCCGGGTCTGGAGCTGCCGCGCACGGTGCGCAGCAGGATCGTCAAGGAACGCGGGGTCATCGCCGCGCGGGAGGTGCCGGGGGAGCCCGACAGCGTCAGCCGCGTCGAGCTGACCGGGCACCGCGGCGGACTCGGCCGCTACCGGCTGGTGCCGCTGACCGGCCGCACCCACCAGCTGCGCCTGCACATGAGTTCCCTGGGCGTGCCCATACTGGGCGACCCGGTCTATCCGACGGTCACCGACCCCGCTCCGGACGACTTCGGCCGCCCTCTCCAACTACTGGCCAGATCACTGGAGTTCACCGACCCGATCACCGGCCGCGCGCGCCGCTTCACCAGCCGCCGCACGCTGTCCGCCTGGGACTCCCACCGGGAGTGGGCCGCCGGCGACGGACCCCGGGGGGCGGACAGCGCACATCCGTCCGGGTGATCGCACGTCCCGTGACCGGGGAGTTCCGACCGCGGCCGGGAAGACGGTCCCGGAAGGCGAACCGGCGGAAAGGGGCTGCGGATGAGCGGCGACGGAACGGGAAGGGCCGTGCTCTTCGACGTGGACGGCACTCTGGTGGACACCACCTACCTGCACACCGTGGCCTGGTGGGAGGCGCTGCGGCAGGCGGGCCGCCGGGTGCCGATGTCGGTGATCCACCGGACCATCGGCATGGGCAGCGACCAACTCCTCGCCCGGTTCCTCGGTGAGGACCGGGATCCGGAGGAGGCCGCCGCCGTCAGCGCCGCCCACCACACCCTGTACGCCGAGTACTGGCCGCGGCTGGCCCCGCTGGACGGAGCCGCCGAACTGCTGAGGGCCTGCGCCGACCGCGGCTGGACGGTCGTTCTGGCCAGCTCCGCGCGCGGCGACGAACTGGAGGCGATGCGGCGCGCGGTGGGCGCGGACGAGGCGGTGACCGCCGCGACCAGTTCCGACGACGTGGAGGCCAGCAAGCCCGCGCCCGACCTGGTGCGCTCCGCGCTCGACCAGGCGCGGGCCACCCCGGACCGGGCCGTCTTCGTCGGCGACACCGTGTGGGACGTGGCGGCGTGCGAGCGGGCGGGTGTGCCCTGCGTGGGCGTGCTCTCGGGCGGCATCACCCGGCGGGAGCTGGAGGAGGCGGGCGCGGCGGAGGTCTACGAGAACCCCGCGGACCTGCTGGCCCACCTCGACGCCAGCCTGCTCGCCCGCCACTCCCGCGGCGGCTGAGCCCCGCCGGCTTCCCGCTCCCGCTTCCCGGCCTCCGGCTTCCCGGGGAGGCCGCCGGAGGTTCCCCGCGGCCGGGGAAGGGCACCCGTCCGCCACTGCCCGGTGCCCCGGACCCGGCGACGAGGAGGACCGCGATGCCCGCCGACCGTACCCCGTCCGCGTCCCACCCGGCGTGTCGCTCCCGCCTCTCCGCCGGGCCGGACACGACCCCGTGCGAGGCGCCCGATGGCCACGACCGGTCCCGGCGCTCCCGGCGGTGACGACCCCGCCGGCGGCCGCGAGCGGCCGCCGGCGGAACCGGCCCGGGGCACCCGCCCCCGCCCGGACCGCGGCGGGTCCGCGGGGCCCGGCGACGAGTTCCGGCACGGCCTGGAGGAGACCCTGCGGCGCTACACCGGCCGCAGGTGCGAGGAGGCCGGCGGCCTCGACGGCCTCTTCCGCGCCCGGCTGGCCCGCGAGGTCGCGCGGTTCACGCTGCACGGGGGCAAACGGAGGCGGGCCGCCTTCCTGTGGTGGGGCTGGCGCGCAGCCGGCGGGCGGCCGGGGGACGGCGACGAGGCCACCGCCCTCCGGCTCGCCGGAGCCCTGGAACTGCTCCAGACCTGTGCGCTGGTCCACGACGACCTGATGGACGACTCCGCGCTGCGCCGCGGCCGCCCGGCCCTCCACGTCGAACTCGCCCGCCGCCACCGGCACGACGGGATGCTCGGCAGTCCCGAAGCCTACGGAGCGTCGATGGCGACCCTCGCCGGAGACCTCGCGCTGGCCTGGGCCGACGACATGTTCGCCGAGGCCCTGCCGGAGGGACCGGCCGGGCGGCGGGTGCGGGAGCCGTGGCACGCGATGCGCACGGAGATGGTGGCCGGCCAGTTCCTCGATCTGCACACCCAGGCGGAAGGAGGCTTCTCGGCGCCGGCGGCGCTGCGCGTGGCCCACCTCAAAAGCGCCCTCTACACCGCCGAGCGTCCCCTCCAACTGGGCGCGGCCCTGCGCGGGGCGGCACCCGAACTCGTCGGCGCGCTGCGCTTCGCGGGCCGGCGGGCGGGGCTGGCCTTCCAGCTCCGCGACGACATCCTCGGCGTCTTCGGCGACCCGCGGCGAACGGGCAAACCCGCGGGCGACGACGTACGGGAGGGCAAGAACACCTATCCGGCGGCCCTCGCTCTGGCCCGTGCCGAGGCGCTCGGCGACACCGAGGCCCTCGCCGTCCTGCGCGGGAGTCTGGGCGACCGGACACTGACCCCCCAGCGGCTCGCCCGTTTCCGCGAGGTCCTGACCGGGCTGGGGGTGCGGGCGGCCGTGGAGAGGCGGATCGAGCGGCTGAGCGCGCTCGCCCTGGACAGGATCGACCAGACCTGCGGCGATCCCGCCGTCCGGCGGGGGCTGGCCGACCTGGTGCGGGCGGCGGCGGGCACGCGGCCGCCGTGACCGGCGGTCAGCAGCGCACCGGCCCGGGGACGGTCATGCGGAAGGGGCGTACCGCCAGCGAGAACCGGGCGGTGGTGCGCTCCAGGGGCGGAAGCCGCTCCGACCACGAGGTGACCGCCACCTTCTCCAGGCGAGGGGATCCCACCAGACGGCCCGGAACGAACAGCCGCCGCCCGGCCGGGCCGGAGAAGCCCGGCAGGGGCATCGGGAACGCCGGGAGCCGGAGCCTTCCCGGACGGAAGGCCAGAGAGGCGACCGGGCCCTCGTGGTCGGTGACGTGCACCGAGCGGTCCGTCCAGGTGAACGAGGCGAGTTGCTTGGGCAGGCCCCAGATCTCCCGGCCCCCCCGCACCGAGGCGGCGTCGTCGACCCAGATGCGGTCGATCAGCAGCCCGGCGCGGCGGCCGCGCCGCACCAGGGGCCCCATGGCCAGTTCGTCGTAGACGAGAGTGCCCTCCCGGTACCGGACGAGCCCGACCGCCAGCAGGGAGGCACAGATCAACGGGCGGAGGTCCGGCGGGACGGGCAGCCGTCCGCGTACCGGCAGGAGCGCCACCCACAGGTGCCCCCGGAAGGCCCAGGGGGCGGG
>NZ_JAKMAY010000431.1:0-3792 GCF_022015835.1 Streptomyces sp. ICN903
GGGCGGGGGCACCCGCCGCCGCGCCGACCCTGGCGGCCGCCGCGCGCAGCGCCACGGCCTGGCTGAGCGTCCTGGCCGACTCCGCGACGGGGCCCAGGATCGACAGGGCCAGCGCCATGGCCGCCGGGGCCCACGCGCCGTGCAGCCGGCCCGAGGTCACCGACTGCGCGGCCGCGGCGACCACGCCGAGGACCGCCACCACGATGAGGAGGTCGCGGACCGCCGCGGCCACGGCCTCCCGGGTGGCCTCGGCGCGCTGGGCCTCGCCCACCTGCCGCCCCCTGTCGGCCAGCAGGCGGCGGCGTCCGGCCAGGGCGCCGAAGGCGAGCAGTTCGCGCAGCCCGTCGACGGTCTCCACCGTGTCGGCCGACAGCCGCGCGGCGGCCGCCCGGGTGCGGCCGCCGCGCGCCGCGCGTTCGCGCGCGTCGGCGAAGGGCGCGGCGGCCAGCAGCGCCGCGACCGGCAGCACGGCCGCCGGCAGCCACGGGTCCACCGCGGCGAGGACCGCCGTGCCGCCGGTGAGGACCGTTCCCGCCGCCAGGAGCTGGGCGGTGGTGTGGGCGTAGAAGAACTCCAGCGCCTCCACGTCCGCCATGGCGGTCGCGGCGAGGTCGCCGCTGCGCCGGCCCGCGATGCGGGCGGGGGCGCTGCGGGCGAGTCCGTCGAAGACCCTCACGCGCAGTGCGGCCAGCACCCGGTAGGCCAGGTCGTGGGAGAGGTCCATCTCGCGCCAGGTGGCCAGGGCGCGCACCAGGACGAGGGTGACGAGCACGGTGACGGTGGCGGCCGAGGGGGCGTGTCCTTCGATGACGGCCGCCCCCACGGTGTGCGCGGCCAGGGTCAGCAGCGCGACCAGCGAGCCCTGTTCGACGAGCGCGGCGGCGCAGGTGCGCGCCGCCATGGCGCGGTGCCCGGCGAGGGCGGGGAGCAGTGCGCGCAGCGAACCGCGTGCGGGCGCGTACGCGCCGTCGGCGCCGGTGGTGGTGTCGGTCGCGGTGGTACCGGTCGCGGTGCTCATGCGGCGACTCCTCCCCGGTGGGCGCGGCCGGCCTCGACCAGCCGCGCGTAGACGCCCCCGGCCTCGGCCAGGCCGGCGTGCTCGCCGACGGCGTCCACCCGCCCCCGGTCGAGGACGACGATGCGGTCGGCGTGCCGGACGGCCGAGAGCCGGTGGGCGACCACCAGGACGGTCCGGCCGCTCGCGGCGTTCACCAGTCGGTGGACGATCTGTGCCTCCCGGCGTTCGTCGACCGAGCTGGTGGCCTCGTCGAGGACGAGCACCGGTGCGTCGGCCAGCAGGGCCCGCGCCAGTGCCAGCCGCTGGCGCTGGCCGCCGGACAGGGTGGCGCCGCGCTCGCCGAGGACGGTGGCGTAGCCGTCGGGGAGGGCGGTGATCTCGTCGTGGACGCCGGCGGCGCGCGCCGCGTCCGCCAGTTCGCCGTCCGTGGCGTCCGGCCGGGCCAGGCGCAGGTTGGCGGCGATGGTGTCGTGGAAGAGGTAGGTCTCCTGGGAGACCACGGCGATGCCCTGCCTCAGCGAGTCCAGCGCGTATCCGGTCGTGGGGATCCCGTCGAGGGTGATCCGGCCCGTCTGCGGGTCGTGGTGGCGCAGGAGCAGTGCCAGGAGTGTGGTCTTGCCGGCGCCGGAGGGGCCGACGATCGCGGTGGTCCGTCCGGCCGGCGCGGTGAAGGACACGCCGCGCAGGACGGGGTCCTGCGCGCCCTCGTAGGCGAACTCGACGTTCTCGAAGCGCAGTTCGGGCGATTGCGGCCAGTGCGCGGGCGCCGTCCCGGTGTCGCGGACGGCCGGCTCGGCGGTGCGCAGCGCCGCGATCCCGTCCGCGGCCGACGTCCCCAGGTATCCGGCGTGCCACTCGCGGGCCAGGTCCCGCACCGGCCGGAAGCACTCGGAGGCCAGCAGCAGCACCAGATAGGTGCCGGTCGCCGCGGTGGATCCGGTGACGGCCGACCGGCACGCCAGGAGCGCGGCGGCCGCGGTGCCGCCCTGGACGGCCAGATCGGTGATGCCGGTGTCGGCCAGGGACACCCGCAGTTTGGCGACCGTCGCCCGGTGCAGCGCCGCCGAGCGCCTCTCCAGCCGCTCGCGGGTGCGGCCCACCGCACCGGCGGCCCGCAGCGCGGGCATGCCCTGGAGGGCCTCCAGATAGTCGGCGCCCAGCGCCTCGTAGGTGTCCCAGTGCTCCCTGCCGCGTCTGGCCAGCAGCCGGTCCCAGGCGCGCGGCCCGAACAGGGCGAGCAGCAGGGCGGGGACGAGACCGAGGAGCGCCGCCGGTTCCACGGCGGCCAGGAGAGCGAGCACCAGGGGCGGCACGGTGAAGGTGACCAGGAGCTGGGGCAGGTAGCGGGAGACGTACGCGTCGACTCCCTCCACACCGTCGACGAGGGTGGTGCGCACCGCCCCGGCGCGGGCCGTGGTCAGGTGCGCGGATCCCAGCCGGCCGAGGCGGCAGAGGAGTTCGTCCCGCAGTGCCACCCTCACCCGGGCTCCGGCGCGGGTGGCGGTGCGCCGCTGCCGGACGGCGAGCCCGGCGCGGAGGGCGACGGCGGCGAGTACGGCGGCCAGCAGCCACGGGAGCCTGCCGGTCTGCCCTCGTGCCAGGTCGGCGAGCGCGACGGCCAGCAGCGCGGCCTGCGCCAGGTGGGTGAGGGTGACGGCGCCCTGCAGGAGGGTGGCCGCCAGCAGGGGGCGCCGTGCGCGCAGTGCGGCACGGCGCAGTTCGGGGTGGACGATCACGTGGTGTTCTCCTCGTCGGCGTGGCGGGTGCCGAGGGCCAGTGCGTGGACGATCCAGTCCCGGCCCGGCGCGCCGCCGAGGGCGGCGCCGAGGTCCGCCTGCTGCCAGGAGCCGACGGGCCGGGCGGCCAGACCGTGGCGCAGGGCGGCCAGCTGGGCCAGGTGGACGGCGAATCCGGCCCGCAGATGGGTGCGGCGGATGTGCGGCGCGTCGGCGTCCGCGGGGCAGCCGTGGGCGAGCAGGACGGCGCCGGCGTCGGCGATCCACGCCTGGCCCGCGGCCCAGGCCGCCAGTGTCGGGCGGGCCTCTCCGGCGGCGTACCGGCGCACCTCCGTGCCGTCGGCGGCCGGCTCGACCAGGCCGGGGTTTGGTGATCCGACGGCGGCGCACCAGCGCAGTTCGCCGCCTCCCGCCCGGCCTGCGGCGGCGAGGACGGCCCGCAGCGCGTCCGGGGGCGGGGCGCCCGTCAGCGGTGGCGGGGCGCTGCGGCGGGCCCGCAGTTCGGCGGGGGTGTGTGCGTCCCGCGGCGGTGCGCCGCCGGGCGGGGGGATGCGCACCGCGGCGAGCGGGTTCCCGGTGAGTCCGTCCAGGTGGACCTCGGGCTCGCCGCGGCCCAGCGCGCGGGCCGCGAGGAACAGCGCCGCGGCGGCGTGCCCGGTGTCCAGCAGCAGCAGCGGCCAGGCCCGGTGGCCGTAGTGGGAGACCGTGCGCCGGGCGGTGACGGACAGTCGGGCGGTCACGCCCGGTGGTGTGCCGCCGGGAAGCCGGCCGAGTCGGTGCACGCGGTGGCGCAGCGGGTCGTAGCCGTAGCGGCCGGATGGCAGGGAGCAGCCGGTTCCCACGGCCAGTTCGGTGTCCACCGGGTGCAGCGCACCGGCGGATGGGGTGGGCCGCAGGCGCCCGGAGTCGTCCGAGGCCGCCAGGGACAGGCGCAGTACGGCGTCCAGATCGATCTCCCCCGGGGCCGCGTCCGGGATGGGCAGCGGTGGCCCGGGCCAGGTCCGGGCGGCGGGGCCGGCGGGCGCGGCCGGGCCGGGG
>NZ_JAKMAY010000432.1:0-3741 GCF_022015835.1 Streptomyces sp. ICN903
CGGGGGCACGGAGCCGGGCGGGGGAGACGGCGCCCGTTCGCGTCCCGCGGTGGCGCGGTGGATGCTGGAGGAAGCCCCGCGCGCCGCCGAGAGCGGCAGTCGGCCTGCGAAATAGACAGCGATCCTCGCAAAAATTGACCCTTTGCAAGGCTGGACAGGGAGAAACCCTTCATTAAACTGGCCGAGCTGCGGCCGCTCGACCGCATCCGACATTTACCCCATGTACCGGTGCGGTGGGGTGGGCCCCGGTCCATTCCGCAACCATGACACCCCCATGAGACAAGGACCGTGATCGACGTGAAGGTCGGCATCCCCCGCGAAGTCAAGAACAACGAGTTCCGCGTGGCCATCACCCCGGCCGGTGTGCACGAGCTCGTACGCAACGGGCACCAGGTTTACGTGGAGCGGAGCGCCGGCGAGGGCTCCTCCATCCCCGACCGGGAGTACGCCGAGGCCGGCGCCGTCATCCTGGACAGCGCCGACGAGGTGTGGGCCACCGCCGAACTGCTGCTGAAGGTCAAGGAGCCGGTCGCCGAGGAGTACCACCGGCTGCGCAAGGACCAGACGCTGTTCACCTACCTCCACCTGGCCGCGTCCCGCGAGTGCACCGACGCGCTGCTGCGCTCGGGCACCACCGCCATCGCCTACGAGACGGTGGAGACAGCCGACCGCGCGCTGCCCCTGCTGGCGCCCATGTCGGAGGTGGCGGGCCGGATCGCCCCGCAGGTGGGCGCGTACCACCTGATGCGCTCGGCCGGCGGCCGCGGAGTGCTGCCCGGCGGCGTGCCGGGCGTCGCGCCGAGCCGTGCCGTGGTCATAGGCGGCGGCGTCTCGGGCTGGAACGCCACCCAGATCGCCGTCGGCATGGGCTTCCACGTCACCCTGCTCGACAAGGACGTGCGCAAGCTGCGCGAGGCCGACCGGATCTTCGGCACCCGGGTGCGGACGATCACATCCAACGCGTACGAGCTGGAGAAGGCCGTCCTCGACGCCGACCTGGTCGTCGGCGCGGTGCTGATCCCGGGCGCCAAGGCGCCGAAGCTGGTCACCAACGAGCTGGTGTCGCGGATGAAGCCGGGCAGTGTCCTGGTGGACATCGCGATCGACCAGGGCGGCTGCTTCGAGGACTCGCGCCCCACCACCCATGCGGAGCCGACCTTCGCCGTCCACGACTCGGTCTTCTACTGCGTCGCCAACATGCCCGGCGCGGTGCCGAGCACCTCGACGTACGCGCTGACCAACGCCACGCTGCCGTACATCGTCGAGCTGGCCAACCACGGCTGGCGCGACGCCCTGCGCCGCGACCCCGTGCTCGCCAGGGGCCTCAACGTCCACGACGGCGAGGTCACCTACGGCCCGGTCGCCGAGGCGCACGGGCTGCCGGTGCGCGAGCCGGCCTCGCTGCTCGGCTGACGGCCCGGTGGCCGGCCGGCGGTCGGGCCGGCCGGTCGGCGGGCTGCCGACGGAGTAGACAAGTCGTCATATGAAGTGCCGGTGACGGTCAACGGTGTGCGTCAACATCACCCGTCAACACCGTCACCGCCGTTCCACCGGCCGGACCCCGGGCCTCCCGGGGTCCGGCCGGCGGTTTCCCTCGTGTGACCGGAGGTTCGGCCCCGATGCGGGGTCCGCGCCGGGCCGACGCGGCGTCAACTCGCCGCGATCGTCGTACTTCGCCCCTTTCGCGCCCCCGGAAGACCCCGTCCGCGCGGCTGTTACACCCTTGACAGACGGGTACATGGTTGCCGACACATCCGGCCGTCTGCGGCGGATTGTGTTGCTGCGGACGGCCGACACGCCATAGAGTCGCCAATCATCGGCATGGTGCCACGCTGACCTGTCTAGAAGTTTCCTGGTCACCAAGGAGGTAGGACGACTTGTGAATGAGTCGACATTTACTCCCCCAGGTGGACGACCGGGAATGCCTTCGCGGGGCGAAGCCCCCTCGGGACTCGAAGCCGTCGGCTCCGTCGCTGTCCAGACTTTCGCAGCCCACCAGAACCAGGCGAGCATGACAGCCAATCAGAGCATGGACGGCCACCGAGCGAACGCCATGGCCGCCGACCGCAGGGGCGGCGAGACCGGCCGGCCGGCCGACCACGCGGACCCCCACTACGAGGAACTCCCCGAGGGGCACTTCTACGACCCCGACGCGGAGTACGAGCCCGACCCCGAGTACGCGGCCACCCTCGCGCCCGACGCCGCCCGCCAGCGCCGTGAGCGCATCGGGCCCACGGGCCGGCCGCTGCCGTACTTCCCGATCCCGGGCCCGGTCGCCGAGCACGGCCCGGCGAAGATCATCGCGATGTGCAACCAGAAGGGCGGGGTGGGCAAGACCACCTCGACCATCAACCTGGGCGCCGCGCTCGCCGAGTACGGCCGCCGGGTGCTGCTGGTGGACTTCGACCCCCAGGGCGCCCTCTCCGTCGGCCTCGGGGTCAACCCGATGGAGTTGGACCTGACCGTCTACAACCTGCTCATGGAGCGGGGCATGTCGGCGGACGAGGTGCTGCTGAAGACGGCCGTGGCGGGCATGGACCTGCTGCCCAGCAACATCGACCTGTCCGCGGCCGAGGTGCAGCTCGTCAGCGAGGTCGCCCGCGAGTCGACGCTCCAGCGCGCCCTGACGCCGCTGCTGCCCGACTACGACTTCATCGTCATCGACTGCCAGCCGTCGCTCGGCCTGCTCACCGTCAACGCGCTGACCGCGGCGCACAAGGTGATCGTGCCGCTGGAGTGCGAGTTCTTCGCGCTGCGCGGGGTGGCGCTGCTGACCGAGACGATCGAGAAGGTCCAGGAGCGGCTCAACCCGGAACTGGAGCTCGACGGCATCCTGGCGACGATGTACGACTCGCGCACCGTGCACAGCAGGGAGGTGCTCGCGCGCGTGGTCGAGGCGTTCGACGACAACGTGTACCACACCGTCATCGGGCGCACGGTCCGCTTCCCGGAGACCACGGTCGCCGGGGAGCCGATCACCACCTACGCCTCCAACTCCGTCGGTGCCGCCGCCTACCGCCAGCTCGCCAGGGAGGTGCTCGCCCGGTGCCACGCCGAGTGAGTCTCCCGGCAGCCGACGAACTGTTCCGTTCCACCGGAGGGTCCCCGGTCCAGCCGTCGACCCCCCAGCAGCACACCGGCGGCGACGCTTCCGCCGCCGCCCGGCTCCCCGCCCCGGCGGGCGAGCAGGGCGCCGCGGGAGACCACGCCCCCGCGGGCGACGGCGAGGGCCCGGAGCGTACGGCGGGTGCCGCCGGAGCCCCGGAGACCGGCGGCCGCGAATCCCGGCAGCCCCCGGTGCCCGGCCAGAACGCCGGGCGCGGCGGCCGCGACACGGCGGAGGCCCGCCGGGCCGCCGGCCAGCCCCCGGCCCAGCCCGCCGCGGGCGCGGCCCGGGGCCAGGGCAGGGGCCGTACGGCCGTGGGCGCCGCGGCGCCCCGGCGCGGCAGGCCCGCGGCCCGGCGCCCCAGCGGGCGCGAGCGCCACGACGAGAAGATCACGGTCTACGTCTCCGCCGAGGAACTGATGGACCTCGAGCACGCCCGGCTGGTGCTCCGCGGCGAGCACGGCCTGGCCGTGGACCGCGGTCGGATCGTCCGCGAGGCGGTCGCCGTGGTCCTCGCGGACCTGGAGGCGCGCGGCGACGCGAGCATCCTGGTGCGCCGCCTGCGCGGCCGCTGACCCGCGGGGCGGTAGCCTGCCCCGCGATGCCGACCGCCGACGACCCCGCGCCGACCCCCC
>NZ_JAKMAY010000433.1:0-3707 GCF_022015835.1 Streptomyces sp. ICN903
GATCCCGCCGGACCGCCCGGACCGCCCCGGCCGCCCGCACCACACCCCGCTCTACGGTCCGGGCCTCGACGGCGACGGCCTGCCCGCCCTGTACGAGCGGCTGCGCGCGGAGCACGGGCCGGTCGCGCCCGTCGCCCTGGCTCCGGGGGTGCACGCCTGGCTGGTCATGGGCTACGAGGAGCTGCTGCGGGTGACGCGCCGCGAACGGGACTTCAGCCACGACCCGCGGCACTGGCGTCCGCTGCGCGAGGGGCGGGTGCCGGCCGACTCCCCGCTGCTGGCGTTCCTCGGCTGGCGTCCGGCCCTGATGTTCGCCGACGGGCGGCGGCACCGGCGGATGCGGTCGGCCGTCGCCGACGCGCTGGGCCGGGTCGACGGCGGCGAGCTGGGCCGCCTGGTGCGGGACACCGCCGACCGGCTGATCGACGC
The DNA here is from genome assembly GCF_022015835.1 of Streptomyces sp. ICN903. NCBI lineage: Bacteria > Bacillati > Actinomycetota > Actinomycetes > Kitasatosporales > Streptomycetaceae > Streptomyces > Streptomyces sp. ICN903. Next base: position 430 of record NZ_JAKMAY010000433.1, read on the forward strand.
CTTCGCCGGGTGGCGCGAGGCCGATCTCGTACCGCACTACGCGCACCGCCTGCCGGCTCGGGTCGTCACCCGGCTGCTGGGGGCGGACGAGCCGGTCAGCCGCAAACTGGCGGAGGCCGTCGCCGGCACGGCCGCCGCCAACGCCGACTCCGTCCACGCCGGCCGCCGGCTGGAGCGCGTCCTGCTGGCCCTGGTGAGGGAGAAGCGGCGCGCGCCGGGCCCCGACATCACCTCCTGGCTGCTGACGCACCCCGCCTCGCTGCGCGAGGAGGAGGTGCTGCACAACCTGGCGGTGACGGTGGTGGCCGCCCACCAGACGACGAAGAACTGGATCGCCACCACGCTGCGCCTGCTGCTGACCGATCCGGCCCTGCGCTCCTCGCTGGACGGCGGGCACCTGACCCTGGACGAGGCGCTGGATCTGGTGCTGTGGCGGTTCCCGCCCACCCAGAACCTCCCCGGCCGCTACGCCCTGCGCGACGTCCGGCTGGGCCGGCAGGAGGTGCGGGCCGGGGACATGCTCGTGCTGGGGCTGGCCGCCGCGGGCCGCGATCCCGGGGTGCTGCCCGCGTGCGGGCGGCCGGTGACGGGCAACCGCGCGCATGTGGCGTTCGGCGCGGGACCGCACGCCTGCCCGGCCCAGCCGCAGGCCCGGCTGATCGCGCGTACGGCCGTGGAGGTGCTGCGGCGGCGGCTGCCGGGTCTGCGGCTGGCGGTGCCCGAGGAGCGCCTGGCCTGGGCGTCGTCGCCGTGGACCAGGGGCCTCGCGGCGCTGCCCGTACGGCTGGCGCCCTGAAGGACCCGTCCGGAAGCGGACCGCTCCGCCCGGGGCTCACAGCCGTCGGCCGGGTGCGCTGAGGGCGGTGTTGCCGCCGGGAAACAGCGGTGATCCGGGCGGGAAACAGCCGCGCCGCACGCTTTCCGCATGACCTCGAAGAAGCGCGTGGTGGTGATCGGCGGCGGGATGGCCGCCGCCCGGCTCGCCGGGCAGCTCTCCGCCGCCGGCGCCCTCGGTACCGCCGGCGGCGACGGTGACGGCGGCCGCGCCGGCTCCGGTGGCGCGGCCGTGGATCTGACGGTCGTCGGCGAGGAGCCCCACGCGCCGTACAACAGGGTGCTGCTGGCCGGGGTGCTGGCCGGGCGGTACGCGCCGGAGGTGATCGGCCTGCCCGCCCCGCCCGCCGCACGCTGGCTGCGCGGTGTGCGGGCGGTGCGGCTGGACCGGGCCGAGCGTCTGGTGCGGTGCGACGACGGCTCCTCGCTGCCGTACGACACCCTGGTGCTGGCCACCGGCTCCAACCCGGTGCTGCCGCCGCTGCGCGGGCTCTTCCCCGGTGGCGGACACGAACCGCCCCGCGGCGTGCGTCCCTTCCGCACCCTGGCCGACTGCCGGGCGCTGGAGGCGGAGGTGCGGCCCGGGGCGCGGGCCGTCGTCGTCGGCGGCGGTCTGCTCGGGGTCTCGGCCGCCCGTGCGCTGGCCGGGCGGGGGGTGCGCACCGTCCTGGCCCACCAGGGCGAGCACCTCATGGAGCGTCATCTGGACGCCCGCGCCTCGGCGCTGCTGCGCGGGCATCTGGAGGGGCTGGGGGTCGAGGTCCACACCGAGTGCCGCGTCCGCGGTCTGCTGACCGCAGGGAGCACCGGGAGGGGGAACGCCGGCGAAAGGGCCGTGGCCCGCGGCGTGGAACTGGCCGACGGCTACCGGCTGGAGGCCGAACTGGTCGTCCTCGCCTGCGGGGTGCGTCCGCGGACCGGGCTCGCCCGGGCGGCCGGGCTGGAGGTCCGCGAGGGGATCGTGGTGGACGACGAGCTGCGCACCGGCGATCCCCGCATCCACGCCGTCGGTGACTGCGCCGAGCACGCCGGGACGGTCTACGGGCTGGCCGGCGCCGCCCAGGAGCAGGCCGACGCACTGGCCCGCGTCCTGTTGGCGGACAGCACCGTGAACAGCGCCCCGAACAACGCCGCGGGCGGCATGACGGGGGGTACGGCCGCCGGTGCGCGGTCCCCCGCGTACACCGGCACCCGGGCGCTGACCCGGCTGACGCTGGTCCCGCCCCCCTCCGGGTCCGGGAGCGCGCTGGACCTCGCCGCGTTCGGCGAGACCGTGCCCCGCGCGGGCGACGATGTCGTCCGCCTCGCCGACGCCACCCGCAGCGTCTACCGCAAGGTCGTCGTCCGCGGCGACCGGCTGGTGGGCGGCATCCTCCTGGGCGACCTCGGCACCGTCGGCGCCCTCGCCCGCGCCTGGGAGGGCGGCGAGCCGCTGCCCTCCGCCCCGCTGCTCCACCTGCTCACCAACGATGGAGGCCTGTAGACATGCCACGGACACCACGCCCCACGATCGTGCTCGTCGGGCACGGGATGGTCGGACAGCGGTTCCTGGAGGAGCTCGCGAGCCGGGAGGTGACCGGCCGGGCCCGGGTGGTCGTGCTGTGCGAGGAGCCCCGGCCCGCCTACGACCGCGTGCAGCTCACCTCGTACTTCTCCGGCCGCACGCCCGAGGAGCTGTCCCTGGTGGACGAGGGCTTCATGGAGCGGCACGGCATCGAGCTGCGCCTGGGCGACCCGGCGGTCGCGATCGACCGCGAGGCGCGCACCGTGACCTCGCGCGCCGGGCTGGAGATCGGTTACGACACGCTGGTGCTGGCCACCGGCTCCTACCCGTTCGTGCCGCCCGTGCCGGGAAGCGACAGCACCGGCTGCTTCGTCTACCGCACGGTGGAGGACCTGCTCGCCATCGAGGAGTACGCGGGCCGGAGCCGGGTGGGCACGGTCGTCGGCGGCGGCCTGCTGGGCCTGGAGGCGGCCGGTGCGCTCAGCGGGCTGGGCCTTGAGACCCACATCGTGGAGTTCAACCCGCGTCTGATGGCCCTCCAGGTCGACGAGGGCGGCGGCGCCGCCCTGCGCCGCACCGTCGAGGGGATGGGCCTGACCGTCCACACCGGCGTGGGCGGCAAGGAGATCACCGCCGGCCCGGACGGGGCCGTCACGGCGATGGCGCTGTCGGACGGTTCGTCGATCGCCACCGATCTGGTGGTCTTCTCGGCGGGCGTGCGTCCCCGCGACGAGCTGGCCCGCGACTGCGGTCTGGAGGTCGGCGAGCGCGGCGGGATCGTCGTGGACGAGCGCTGCCGCACCGCCGACGCGGCGGTGTACGCCGTCGGCGAGTGCGCCAGGACCGCGGACGGCATGGTGTACGGCCTGGTGGCGCCGGGCTACGAGATGGCGCGGGTGGCGGCCGACGCGATCGCCGGCGAGATGGGCGGCACCGGGGG
>NZ_JAKMAY010000434.1:0-3702 GCF_022015835.1 Streptomyces sp. ICN903
GGCCCCCGCCTCCCGTCCAGCCCTTGTCCGGCGCCGGCCGGGGCCTGTCACCCGCCCCTCCTGGAGCCTCCTCGCGAATCCGCTGGTGTATCCCGGCGCGGTCCGGGAAGACGCGGACCAGGAGGAGAAGGCGGGAAACACCCGGGCGCCGGACGGAATCCATGGATTCCGTCCGGCGCCCGGGGTGTGGACAGGCCGTCGCAGGGGGGCCGGGGGCCGGTTAGGGCTGAGCCGCCGCCCGTGCCTCACGGCGGTTGTCGCGGAAGGTGTTGACCCGGCGCGCGGTGGCGAACAGCGGGATCACCGCGCCCAGCACCAGCTGCAGCGCGCAGCCGGTCTGCAGCAGCAGCTCACCGCCCGGGGCGTCGAAGGCCCAGGCCGTCAGCAGACCCATGCTCAGCACGATCCAGCCGAGCATCGCCACGGCCAGCAGCCCGCGCGGCTTGGGGTACTCCACCCGGCTCACCATCAGCCAGGCCACTCCGACGATGGCCAGCAGCGTCGGGACGAACGGCAGCTCCAGCAGCACGATCGAGACGACCGTCAGCGCCCCGAAGGGGCTGGGCATGCCCTGGAACACCCCGTTGGGCAGGGTGAGGCAGGAGAACCTGGCGAGCCGCAGCACCACCGCCAGCACCACCACGATCCCGGCGAGCGCCGAGACCCCCTGGTGCGCGTCGTTGGCCACCATCCCCCAGACCAGCACGAAGTACGCGGGTGCCAGCCCGAAGCTGATCAGGTCGGAGAGGTTGTCCAGCTCCGCCCCCATCGCCGAGCTGCGCAGCTTGCGCGCCACGAGCCCGTCGAAGAGGTCGAAGACCGAGGCCAGCAGCATCAGCATCACGGCGGTCGCGGCGCTGTGCCGGGCCATGCCGCCGTCGCCGTTGCCCGTCAGATGGGGGATCAGGACGCCGGTGGTGGTGAAGTACACCGCCAGGAAGCCGCAGGTGGCGTTGCCCAGGGTGAGCGCGTCGGCTATCGACAGCCGCATGGACAGCGGCATGTCGCCCATCTCGTCGCCGTCGTCCTCCGGGCCGGCCTCGGGGACCCACTGGGTCTTGGGGTCAATCACGGTCAAGGCGAGTCACCCCCGCGGTCGTGGGCTGGCCGACCTCGACGGCGACCTCGACGCCCTCCGGGAGGTAGAGGTCGACGCGGGAGCCGAAGCGGATCAGGCCGATCCGCTCACCCTGCTCGACCTTGGCGCCCTGCTCGATGTACGGGACGATCCGCCGGGCCACGGCGCCGGCGATCTGGACCATCTCGATGTCGCCCAGCTCGGTGTCGAAGTGCCAGACGACCCGCTCGTTGTTCTCGCTCTCCTTGTTGAACGCCGGGACGAAGCCGCCGGGCACGTGCTCGACGGACGTCACCGTGCCCGCCAGCGGGGCGCGGTTGACGTGGACGTTCAGCGGGCTCATGAAGATCGCGACGCGGGTGCGCCCGTCCTTCCACGGCATGATGCTCTGCACCACGCCGTCGGCCGGGGAGATGACACGGCCCTGGGCGATCTCTCGCTCGGGGTCGCGGAAGAACCACAGCATGCCCGCCGCCAGGGCGGTGGCGGGCACTGCCGCCACGGCCGCGCCTCTCGAGCGCCTGGCGCGGGCCAGGCTGAGGGCGGCGGTGGCGACGGTCGGGAGGAGCCACGGCGACGCTCCGCGCGCGAGACGGACGCGGCCGCGTTGTGCAGAGGATGAGCTGTGGGGCATGGATGACCTTCGTAGCGGAGGATGCCGCGTAAACACGGGGGACGGCGGCTTTCCCGGGATGCTATCGGTTACCGGTGGCAACTGGGCAAGCCAGAGCACCTGTCGGGACCGCGGGCTCCCCGGAAGGCCTCGGTTCGGGGTGTCGCCCCTTTGGAGGGAAAACACCCCGAACAAGGCATTCTACCCCTGGATCTTGTACTCCTCCAGGAGTCGGCGTCCCACGATCATCTTCTGGATCTCGGCGGTGCCCTCGCCGATCAGGAGCATCGGGGCCTCACGGTACAGCCGTTCGATCTCGTACTCCTTGGAGAAACCGTAACCGCCGTGGATGCGGAACGCGTCCTCCACGACCTCCTTGCAGTACTCCGAGGCGAGGTATTTGGCCATCCCCGCCTCCAGGTCGTTGCGCTGCCCGGAGTCCTTCTTCCGTGCGGCGCCGACCATCAGGGCGTGCGCGGCCTCCACCTTGGTGGCCATTTCGGCCAACTTGAACTGAATTGCCTGGTGCTGGGCGATCGGCTTTCCGAAGGTGTGCCGCTGCTGGGCGTAGGAGATGCCCAGCTCGAAGGCGCGCTGGGCGACCCCGCAGCCGCGCGCGGCCACGTTGACCCGGCCGACCTCGACGCCGTCCATCATCTGGTAGAAGCCGCGGCCGGTCGCGCCGCCCAGGACCCGGTTCTCCGGGACGCGCAGGCCGTCCAGGATCAGCTCGGTGGTGTCGACGCCCTTGTAGCCCATCTTGTCGATCTTGCCGGGGATCGTCAGACCCGGCTTGACCTCGCCGAAGCCCGGCTCCTTCTCGACCAGGAAGGTGGTCATCGACCTGTGCGGGGCGGTGCCGTCGGGGTGGCCCTCGTCGGTGCGGCACAGCACCGCCACCAGCGAGGAGGTGCCGCCGTTGGTCAGCCACATCTTCTGGCCGGTCAGGACGTACTCGTCGCCGTCGCGCACACCCTTGGTGGTGATGGCCGACACGTCCGAGCCCAGGCCCGGCTCGGACATCGAGAAGGCGCCGCGGACCTCGCCGGCCGCCATCCTCGGCAGGAAGTACTCCTTCTGCTCGTCGGTGCCGTGCTGCTTGAGCATGTACGCGACGATGAAGTGGGTGTTGATGATGCCGGACACGCTCATCCAGCCGCGGGCGATCTCCTCCACGCACAGGGCGTAGGTGAGCAGCGACTCCCCGAGACCGCCGTACTCCTCCGGGATCATCAGACCGAAGATCCCCAGCTCCTTGAGGCCCTCCACGATCCGCGTCGGGTACTCGTCCCGGTGCTCCAGGTCGGTGGCGACCGGGATGATCTCCTTGTCGACGAAGTCGCGGACGGTGGAGACGATCTCCCGCTGGATGTCCGTCAGGCCCTCGGTCTGCGCCAGGCGCCCCATGTCACTTGCCTCCCTTTCCGGAGTCCCGCCCGTCCGTGCGCAGCTCGGGGCGGCCGGGCTGCTCACCTCCGCGCGCCTCGATGTACTCGGCGGTGGGCACCATCACCTTGCGGCGGAAGACGCACACCAGGGTGCCGTCCTGCTTGTAGCCCTTGGTCTCGACGTGGACGATGCCGCGGTCGGACTTCGAGCGCGACGGCGTCTTGTCCAGGACGGTGGTCTCGCCGTAGACGGTGTCGCCGTGGAAGGTCGGCGCCACGTGCCGCAGCGACTCGATCTCCAGGTTGGCGATCGCCTTGCCGGAGACGTCCGGCACGGACATGCCCAGCAGCAGCGAGTAGACGTAGTTGCCGACCACCACGTTCCGGCCGAAGTCCGTCGTCTTCTCGGCGTAGTTGGTGTCCATGTGGAGCGGGTGGTGGTTCATGGTCAGCAGGCAGAACAGGTGGTCGTCGTACTCCGTGACCGTCTTGCCGGGCCAGTGCCGGTAGACGTCCCCGACCTCGAACTCCTCGTAGGTGCGGCCGAACTGCATGGTGTGAGTCTCCGTGGTGTGGTGGAAGAACGGGGTACCGGAGAGGGGCCGCCCCCTCCCCGGCCCCCC
>NZ_JAKMAY010000435.1:0-3671 GCF_022015835.1 Streptomyces sp. ICN903
GGGGCGGAGGAGGGACGGGGGCGGAACGGCCGCCTCCGCGGCCCGCGCGGCCCCGTGGGCACTCGGTGCGGCGGGCGCGTTAGCGTGCCGGTGTGCCCTACTTCGACGCAGCCTCCTCACTCCCCCTCCACCCCGTCGCCCGGCAGGCTCTGCTCGCCGCGCTCGACGAGGGCTGGGCCGACCCCGCCCGGCTGCACCGGGAGGGCCGGCGGGCCCGGCTGCTGCTGGACGCGGCGCGCGAGGCGGCGGCCGGGGCGGTGGGATGCCGCCCGGACGAACTGGTCTTCACCCCGTCGGGCACCCGCTCCCTGCACACCGGCATCGCGGGCGCGCTCGCCGGGAGGCGGCGGGCCGGCCGCGCCCTGGTGGTCTCCGCCGTGGAGCACTCCGCCGTGCTCCACGCCGCCGAGGCCCACGAGGCGGGTGGCGGGACGGTGGTCCGGGTGCCGGTGGACCGTACTGGGCGGGTGGACGCGGCGGCCTTCGGCGCGGCGCTGCGGGGCGACGGCTCCCCGGGGTCGGGGACCGCACTGGCCTGCCTGCAGTCCGCCAACCACGAGGTGGGCACCGAGCAGCCGGTGGAGGAGGTGGCCGGGTTCTGCGCCGAGGCCGGGGTACCGCTGCTGGTGGACGCGGCCCAGTCGCTGGCGTGGGGCCCGGTGCCCGGGCGGTGGTCCCTGCTGGCGGCCAGCGCGCACAAGTGGGGCGGCCCGGGCGGGGTCGGTCTGCTGGCGGTACGCAAGGGGGTGCGGTTCGCCCCGCCGGCCCCGGCGGACGAGCGGGAGTCGGGCCGCTCCCCCGGCTTCGCCGACCTTCCCGCGATCGTCGCGGCGGCGGCCTCGCTGCGGGCGGTGCGTGCGGAGGCGGACGCCGAGGCGGCACGGCTGCGCGCCCTGGTGGACCGCGTACGCGCCGAGGTGCCCGCGCTGGTGCCGGACGTGGAGGTGGTGGGCGATCCGGTGCGCCGGCTGCCGCACGTGGTGACGTTCTCCTGCCTGTACGTGGACGGCGAGGCGCTGCTCCACGCCCTGGACCGGGCGGGGTTCTCGGTCTCCTCCGGGTCCTCGTGCACCTCCAGCACGCTGACCCCCAGTCATGTGCTGCGCGCGATGGGGGTGCTCTCGGAGGGGAACGTCCGGGTGTCGCTGCCCCCGGGTACGGCCGAGGCGGACGTCGACGCCTTCCTGGCGGTGCTGCCGGAAGCGGTGCGGGAGGTGCGCGACCGGCTCCGGGTGCCGTCCGCCGCCGTGTCCGACGCTCCGCACGCCGCGGCCGGCGGGCCGGGAGGCGGGGAGGGCGGGGGGACCGGCGGGCCGGAAGGCACGGACTCCGGCCGGGAGGCGGACCTCACCGTCGACTCCCGGGGCAAGCGGTGCCCGATCCCGGTGATCGAGCTGGCGAAGGTGATCGGCCGGGTGCCGGTGGGCGGCACGGTCCTGCTGCTGGCCGACGACGAGGCGGCCCGGCTGGACGTCCCGGCCTGGTGCGAGATGCGCGGTCACGAGTACCTGGGCGTCAGGGGCCACGCCCACCGGGTGCGCCGCACCGCCTGAGCCCCTCCCCCGGCCGCCGCCGGGGGGAGGGACAGCACCGGGACGCGTTCCGGCGCGTACTCAGGACAGGCAGGTCCGTACCTCGGCCGCGGCGTCCTCGCCGTAGGCCTTGGTGAAGCGCTCCAGGAAGTGGGAGCGCTTCAGCTCGTACTCCTGGGTGCCCAGCGTCTCGATCACCAGCGTGGCGAGCATGCAGCCGAGCTGTGCGGCGCGCTCCAGTCCGAGGTCCCAGGCCAGGCCCGACAGGAAGCCGGCGCGGAAGGCGTCGCCGACGCCCGTCGGATCGACCTTGGCCTCCTCCTCGGGGCAGGGGACGGTGAGGGTCTCGTGGCCCGCCCGCTCGATGCGGACCCCGTCGGAGCCCAGCGTGGTGACACGGGCGCCGACCCGGTCGAGGATGTCCTGCGCGCTCCAGCCGGTCTTGGACTCCACCAGCCCGGCCTCGTACTCGTTGGTGAACAGGTAGGCCGCGCCCTCGGTGAGCCCGCGGATCTCCTCCCCCTCCATCCGGGCGAGCTGCTGGGAGTAGTCGGCGGCGAAGGGGATGGAGCGGGTGCGGCACTCCTCGGTGTGGCGCATCATCGCCTCGGGGTCGTCCGCTCCGATGTGGACCAGGTCCAGCCCGCCGACCCGGTCGGCGACCGTCTTGAGCTCGATCAGCCGGGCCTCGCTCATGGCGCCGGTGTAGAAGGTGCCGATCTGGTTGTGGTCGGTGTCGGTGGTGCACACGAAGCGCGCGGTGTGCAGGATCTCGGAGATGCGCACCGACGCGGTGTCCACACCGTGGCGCTCCAGCCAGGCGCGGTACTCCTCGAAGTCGGCGCCCGCCGCCCCCACGAGGATCGGGCGCACTCCGAGCTGGCCCATGCCGAAGCTGATGTTCGCGCCGACTCCGCCGCGCCGGATGTTGAGGGTGTCGGCCAGGAAGGACAGCGACACCGTGTGGAGCCGGTCGCCGACGAGCTGGTCGGCGAAGCGGCCGGGGAAGGTCATCAGATGGTCGGTGGCGATGGAGCCGGTGACAGCGATACGCACGGCGGGCTGCTCCTGGGGAGGCGGGACTGCGGACACACCACGCTACTTCCTCGCCTCCTCCTTCCTGCCCGGAGCCTCCTGCTCCCGCCGCGTCCGCGCACCGGTGGAACCGTCCGCGGCCCGCTCCCGTCACATCGGCGCACGGCTGGGAAGACAGGCACCGAGGACGCGCGACACGCGGACGCGCGGTGCACGGAACCGAAGGAGCGATGCGGTGAGCGCCGACCACACCCCGGAACCCACCCGAACCCGGCGACGCGGGCTGACGACCGTCTCGGTGGCCCTCGCCGTCCTGCTGGCCGGAGGCGGCGGCGCGTACTGGGCCTCGACCGCCGGGAGCGGCGGGGCCTCGGACGCGGCCGGGCAGGGCGGCCGGGACAGGCCCGCGCCGCTGGTCCTGGACGGCTACGGGCAGGCCCGCGCCGCCTCGCCGGAGCGCGGGATCGCGCCCGGCGAGCCGGCCCCCGGCGGCCCGGTCTACAAGGCGTCCGGCCCGCTGCCCGACGGCCCGGCCTCGGCCCCGGTGTACCGGCCCGCCGGAAAGGTCGGCGAGGAGGACGTGGCCGAGCTGGCGAAGGCTCTGGAGGTGCGCGGCGAGGTCCGCGGGAAGGACGGCTCCTGGACGGTCGGCGGCGAGGACGGGAAGCTCACCGTGGACGCCGCCTCGGGAGCCTGGTCGTTCACGGGCGCGGTGCCTCCGAAGGCCGGGGAGGTCTCCGAGAAGGAGGCGGAGGAGGCGGCCCGGCCCGTCGTGGAGGCCCTCGGTCTGGAGGGCGCCGAGGTGGACGCCGGGCAGGAGCGGGGCGGGCTGCGGATCGTCCGGGTCGAGCCCCGGCAGGACGGGCTGCCCGTCCACGGCTGGACGACCGAGATCGGTGTCGCCCCCGGAGGCGCGCCGGCGAGCGGGAACGGACGGGCCGTCGGGCTGGAGAAGGCCGGCGGGGGCGCCGGGTACCCGGTCATGGACGCCGGGGAGGCGCTGGCCGCGCTCAACGAGCGCGGCGGCCGGGTGGACCTGGGCCTGAAGTGCTCCGGACCACCGCGGAAGGAGGCGCCGGAGCCGGGGAAGGCCGGGCCGGGGGC
>NZ_JAKMAY010000436.1:0-3492 GCF_022015835.1 Streptomyces sp. ICN903
GTCGGGGTGGCGCACGGGGGGAGCGGCGTCGTCCGGCGGGGTCAGGGATGTCTTGGTGGCACTCACGGATGCTGACCTTACCGCCGGGTCAGTGAGCCGGTCGCGGGCGTGCCAAGCTGGGGACATGCTTCCTCCCGGCGTGCTGTACGACGAGCGGCTGACCGCGCCCCGCCCCTGGTGGCTGATCGCCGCCCTGTCCGGAATCTCCCTGGGCCTGATCCTGTTCCCCCTGGGCCTGATGCCCCTGCTGGGCGGTCTCGTGGTGGGCACGGCGCTGGGCGCGGTGGCGGTGAGCGCCTACGGCTCGGCCCGTATCCGCGTGGTCGCGGACTCGCTGGTCGCCGGGAACGCCCGGGTGCCGGTCTCCGCGCTGGGCGAGGCGCACGTCCTGGACGAGGAGGAGGCCCGCGCCTGGCGCACCCACCGTGCCGACCCGCGCGCCTACATGCTGCTGCGCGGCTATGTGCCCACGGCGCTGCGCGTGGAGGTCACCGACCCCGCGGATCCCACGCCGTACCTGTACCTGTCCACACGGCGCCCGCGGGCGCTGGCCGGCGCGCTGGAGGCCGCGCGCCGGTAGTGGCGAGGCCGCGGCGGGCCCACCGGGCGTAGCGGGCCGACGGGGTCTTCGGGGGTCAGACGCCCTCTTCCGGGGCGTGCCGGGGCTGCGAGGGAATGACCTTCCCCGGGCGGTCCTCCAGGGGGATCGCGTCCCAGGGGATCCGCCGCCCTCTCAGGTCGCCGCGGATCCTCTCCGCCAGCTTCCTGGTGTCGCGCCGGTTCATCAGGGCGCCCACCGCCGCGCCGATCATGAACGGCGTGAGGTTGGGGAGGTTGCGCATGGTGCGCTTGAGGAGGGTCTGGCGCAGCCGGCGTCTCATGTGGCTGCCGAAGGCCGCGCCGAACGTCGCGGGCGCGGCCAGTTCCATCCCGCGCTCCTGGGTCCACTCGGCGAGGTAGGCGGCGGCCCGCTCCCGGGCGTTGCCGGGCGGGCGCAGCCCGTAGACCTCGTGGAGTTCGGCGATGAGTTTGAGCTCCACCGCGGCCACCCCGACGACCTCGGCGGCCAGCTCGGCGGGCATCGCCGGCGGTACGGGCAGCATCGCCGAGGCGCCCACTCCGGCGCCGACGGTCGCGCTGCCCTTCACGGCGCCCGATATCAGCCGGTCGGCCATCTCCTCGGGCCCCAGGCCCGGGAACTGCCGGCGGAGCGTGTCCAGGTCCCTCACCGGGATCCTGGGGGCGAGGTCGACGATGCGGTCGGCCACCACGCCCAGGAACGCCCTGACGGTGCCGCGCTCGCGCGGCTCCCGTGCGCTGCCCCCCTCCGGTCTGCCCGCACCGTCCGCGCCGGCCCGGCGGCGCGGACGGAGGCGCCGCGGCCCGCGGCCGGGAGCGGCTGCGGGCGCGGATCCGGGTGCGGGCGTGAGCGAGGCCTCCCCGTCCCGGCCCCGCTCGACGTCACGTGCTTCCTCGGCCGTCATCAGCCGGCCCCGGCTCAGGCCGCGCAGTCGCGGCAGATGGGGTGGCCGTTCTTCTCCGCCGCCAGCTGCGAGCGGTGGTGGACCAGGAAGCAGCTCATGCAGGTGAACTCGTCGGCCTGGCGGGGCAGCACCCGCACGGACAGTTCCTCGTTGGAGAGGTCCGCTCCGGGCAGCTCCAGGCCCTCGGCCTGCTCGAACTCGTCGACGTCGACGGTCGAGGCGGACTTGTCGTTCCGCCGGGCCTTCAGTTCCTCGATGCTGTCCTCGTTGACGTCGTCATCGGTCTTGCGTGGAGTGTCGTAGTCGGTCGCCATGTCGCTCTCCCCCTCTGGGTGTCTGTGGTGTCTCCAGCGCACGTAACGCGCGAGAGGCCGGACTTGTGCCCGACCTGAGGCGGAGATTTTGCCTCACATCAAGCCCTGTTACTCAATCGACACCCAACCGCGCCCCTGATGGGGTGACCGAGTCGGCCGTCGACCGAGGGCCCGGGACGGCCCTCGTGTCCACTTTGCGCGTACCGCCTCCCCTCTTTTCCACGATCACGACCTGCGAAAACATGGATTTTCCGGCATTTTTCGGCAGGCCCCGGGGGGCTGTACGCGTGTGACCGAAAAATCGTGTGTGTGATCGATCACAACCGGTTCGAACCGTGGAGGAATTCCCGGATTTCGCCCCATAACGCCGGGCGCGGCGAGGTTATTCCATGATCGCCTTTCGTCCCGTCCGACCCCGCCTCCCACCCCGCCGCGCACCCCGTCGCGCACCGCGTCCGCGGGACGTCAGACGGGGAGCGTGACCCGCACCACCAGTCCGCCCTCCTCACGCGGCCTGGCCGTGACCGCCCCGCCGTGGGCCCGCACCACCGACCGCACGATCGACAGCCCCAGGCCGACCCCCTTGTCGCTGCCGGTGCGCTCGGTGCGCAGCCTGCGGAAGGGCTCGAAGAGGTTGTCCACCTCGTACGCCGGGACCGCCGGGCCGGTGTTCTCCACCACCAGCACCGCCTGCCCCGGCTGGGCCCGGGTGTCCACCGACACCCAGCCCTCGCCGGGCACGTTGTAGCGCACGGCGTTCTGCACCAGGTTGAGCGCCACCCGCTCCAGCAGCACCCCGCTGCCCTGCACGTACGCGGGCCGACGCACACCCCGCAGCTCCACGCCCCCCTCCTGGGCCTCCCCGCGCACCTGCTCCACGGCCTGGGAGGCGACCTCGGCCAGGTCCACGGGCTTGCGGTCCACGATCTCGTTCTCGCTGCGGGCGAGCAGCAGCAGGCCCTCCACCAGCTGCTCGCTGCGCTCGTTCGTGGCGAGCAGCGTCTTGCCGAGCTGGACCAGTTCCGGGGAGGCGCCGGGATCGGAGAGCTGGACCTCCAGCAGGGTGCGGTTGATCGCCAGCGGGGTGCGCAGCTCGTGCGAGGCGTTGGCGACGAACCGCTGCTGGGCGGTGAAGGCCCGGTCCAGCCGGTCCAGCATCTGGTCGAAGGTGTCGGCCAGCTCCTTGAGCTCGTCGTCCGGTCCGTCCAGCTCGATGCGGCGGTGCAGGTCGGAACCGGCGACCCGCTGGGCGGTGCGCGTGATGCGCTCCAGCGGCGAGAGCACCCGGCCGGCCATGACGTAGCCGAAGGCGAAGGCGGCCACGGCCAGGCCCAGCAGGGCCATCAGGGAGCGGTTGAGCAGGACCTCCAGGGCCACCTGCCGCTGGTTCTCCATGCACTGCTGGACGGCGGCGGTCAGCTCCTGGGGGGTCAGCTCCCCGCCGTCCGCCCGGCTGGGCAGACTGCAGACGGCGTCGGTGGTCTGGTCCCGCACGCCGATGATCTGGAAGGGCAGATGGCTGCCGTCCTTCAGGGCCTGGGCCGCCAGCAGGTAGATGATCGCCAGCAGCACCATCCCGGCGATCAGGAACATCCCGCCGTACAGCAGGGTCAGGCGTATGCGGATGGTGGGCCGCAGCCAGGGATGGGAGCGGCCCGGCTGGAAGGGGTCCCAGGTGGGCTTGGGCGGGGCCG
>NZ_JAKMAY010000437.1:0-3445 GCF_022015835.1 Streptomyces sp. ICN903
CCCGACGACCCCGTCACCCCGGCGGGCACCGGACCGGCCCGCGGCCGGCGACGAGTCGTGAAACCAGTACTGGAATCAGGTGATCTGCACGTGACGACGCAGCAGCGGCTCAAGAACATGGACTGGTTGCTCAAGGACCTGGCCGTCACCGTCCCCCGCACCCGGCACATCGTCCTGCTCTCCGCCGACGGCCTGTGCATGGCCCAGTGGGGCGCCGGCAAGGACGCGGCCGACCGGCTGGCCGCGGCCTCCTCCGGCCTCAAGAGCCTGGCGCAGTCGGTGGCCGCGGAGTTCCCGCACAGCGACGGCGGGGTGCGCATGGTCGTGCTGGAGGTGGACGGCGGCTTCTTCTACCTCATGGCGGCCGCCGCCAACTCCTACCTGGCGGTGACCGCCGACGAGGGGGTGGACGCCGGACTGATGAGCCAGCGGATGAGGGACCTGGTCATCAGGATCGGCGCCCACCTCGCCAGTCCGCCCCGGGCCCCAGAGCAGGCCCCGTGAGCGGGGACGGCCGGGCAGCGGGGGAGCGGGACTGGGAGGAGGGCACGCCCGTCCCCCTGTACATCGTCACCGGCGGGCGCGCCGAGGCCGGGGAGGAGCGGGTGCTCGACCTGGTCACGCTGATCGTGGCCCGGTCCGAGCCGCAGCCGGGGATGCGCCCCGAGCACGTCTCCATCCTGCGCATGTGCGCCGGCCCGCTCTCCGTGGCCGAACTGTCCGCGTACCTGGACCTGCCGTTCAGCGCCGTCCAGGTGCTGCTGGCGGACCTGATCGCCGACTCCCTGGTGGAGGCGCGGCAGACCCGCGCGGCGCACATGGCGGCCGCGGACCCCGACGTCGAGATCCTGAAAGCGCTGATCGATGGACTGCAACGACTTTGAACCGCCGCCCGGCCCGCGGCGCGAGGACCTGCTGCCGGCCTCCGCGGAGAGGTCGGTCAAGGTGGTCGTCGCGGGGGGCTTCGGCGTCGGCAAGACGACCATGGTGGGCTCCGTCAGCGAGATCCGCCCCCTGACCACCGAGGAGACGATGACCCAGGCCGGGGTCGGCGTGGACGACCTCTCCGGCGTGGAGCGCAAGACCGAGACGACCGTGGCCATGGATTTCGGCCGGATCACCCTCGACGAACGGCTCGTCCTCTACCTGTTCGGCACACCCGGCCAGCAGCGCTTCTGGTTCCTGTGGAACGGCGTGATCGCGGGCGCGCTGGGCGCGGTGGTGCTGGTGGACACCCGGCGGCTGGGGGAGAGCTTCCCCGCCATGGACCGCCTGGAGCAGGGCGGCGTCCCCTTCGTCGTCGCGGTCAACAACTTCCCCGGCGCCCCCGTCCACCCCGCCCGCGAGCTGCGGTCTGCGCTCGACCTGCCCGGGCACGTCCCCGTGGTCGGCTGCGACGCCCGCAGGTCCGACTCCAGCCGCGACGTCCTGCTGACGCTGATGCACCACCTCTACGACTCCGCCACCGCGACCCGGGAGGTCCTGTGAGCACGCCGCCCTTCCCCGGACCGGACCTGCCGTCAGCGGGCCCCCGCCCCGGACCGTCCGCCGCCGCCGCGCACGGCGGGACCCCGGCCGCCGGGGCGGCGCCCCCGCCCGGCTGCCCGGCCCACGCGGCGGGCGCCGCACCCCTGTACGGGCCCGAGGCGTCGGCGGATCCCATGGGCCTGTACGAGCGGCTGCGGGCCGAGCACGGCGCCATCGCGCCCGTCCTGCTGGAGGGCGGGGTGCCCGCCTGGCTGCTGCTCGGCTACGACGAGATCCTCCAGGTCGCCCGCAACCCGCGCCGCTTCGCCCGCGACACCCGGCTGTGGCGCGACTGGCGGGAGGGCAGGATCCCCGACGACTCGCCGCTGGCGCCGGTGCTGGCCTGGCGCCCCGACTGCATCTCCCAGGACGGCCGGGAGCACCGGCGGCTGCGCGGCGCGGTCAAGGACAGCCTGGAGCGCTTCGACCGGCGGGCCATCCGCCGCGCCGTCCACCGGCGCGCCCACCAGCTCGTCGACGCCTTCGCCGGCGCGGGGCGGGCCGAACTGGTCGGCCAGTTCGCCCTGTCGCTGCCCATGATGGTGCTGACCGACCTCTACGGGCTGCCGGAGGAGGAGGGGGCGCGGCTGGTCACGGCCAGCCGGCAGCTCGTCGGCGGCACACGGAAAGCGCTGGAGGCCGACCGGCACATCCACGAGATCCTGGGCCGGCTGGTCGCCGCCAAGCACCTGGCGCCCGGCCCCGACCTGGCCTCCTGGCTGATCGAGCACGAGGCCGCGCTCAGCGACGACGAGGTCCGCCAGCACCTGCGGCTCGTCCTCGTCCTGGCCCACGAGGCCACCACCAACCTGATGGTCAACACACTGCGGATGGTGCTGACCGACCCGCGCTTCCGGGGCACCCTCAACGGCGGCCAGATGACCCTCCCGGCGGCCGTGGAGCAGATCCTGTGGGACGAGCCGCCGCTGACGGTGCTGCCCGCGCGGTTCCCCAGGTACGACATGGAGATCGCCGGGCGCGAGGTCCGCGAGGGCGATCTGCTGCTGCTCGGCCTGGCGGCCGGGAACGCCGACCCGGCCACCGGGCGCACCACGGGCCAGGAGATGCACGGCAACCGCTCGCACCTGTCGTTCAACAGCGGGCCGCACGAGTGCCCGGGCCAGGACATCGGACGGGCCGTCACCGGCTCCGGGATCGACACCCTGATCGCCAGGCTGCCGGACCTGCGGCTGGCCGTCCCCGAGGAGGAGCTGACCTGGACCTCCTCGTCCTGGTCGCGCCGTCTGGACGCGCTGCCGGTGCGGTTCACCCAGCGCCACGACCGCAACCCCTTCGCCCGCACCCCGGCCGGCGGGAGCCGGCCGGGAACGGGCCCGGCCGCGCGCTCCGAAGCCCCTGCCGGCGTGGCCGGTGCGGCCGGGGCCGCCGGGGCGGCGCGTACGGAACCGGGCCGTGGGCCGGCCGGCCTGTGGCGGCGTCTGCGGGGGCGCGTCCGGACGGGCTGACGATCCGCCCCGTCCGGCCCGGTCCCGGCTCGGCGGGCAGGGGGGCGCTAACGGGAGAGCGCGTCGCGCACGGCCTCCTCGCTGCGCCCCACGACCGCCGAGCCGTCGTCGGCGGTGATGATCGGACGCTGGATCAGCCGCGGGTGCTCCGCCAGCGCGGCGATCCAGCGGTCCCGCTCGGCGGGCTCCTTCGGCCAGGACCTCAGGCCGAGCTCCTTGGCCTCGGCCTCCTGCGTGCGCGTGATGTCCCAGGGCTCCAGGCCGAGCCGCTCCAGCACGGCGCGCAGCTCGTCCTCGGTCGGCGGGTCCTCCAGATAGCGGCGGACGGTGTACTCGGCGCCCTCGGCGTCCAGCAGCTTCACCGCGCTGCGGCACTTCGAGCAGGCGGGATTGATCCAGATCTCCATGCGCCTCACGGTAGCGGCCGTACGGCGGGCGGTGGGGGGCACGGG
>NZ_JAKMAY010000438.1:0-3436 GCF_022015835.1 Streptomyces sp. ICN903
CCCCTGGGGCGCGCCGCTCGCCTCCCCGCCGCCCCCGGAGGGCCAGAAGAAGAAGCGCGGCTTCGGCGGCCTGATCGCCGCCGTCGCGGCGACGGCCCTCCTCGCGGGCGGCGTCGGCACGGGCGTCGGCTTCTGGGCCGCCGACCGCGCGGACCGTGGTTCGACGACCATCTCCGCGGGCGACAGCCTCGAACAGGTCGACCGCGCCCCCGACTCCGTCGCCGGCATCGCGGCCAAGGCCCTGCCCAGCGTCGTGACGATCCAGGCCGAGGGCGGCGGCGAGAGCGGCACCGGCACCGGCTTCGTCTACGACCAGCAGGGCCACATCATGACCAACAACCACGTGGTGGCCAGCGCGGCCGACGGCGGCGAGCTGACCGCCACCTTCTCCGACGGCCGCGAGTACGACGCCGAGGTCGTCGGCCTGGCCCAGGGCTACGACGTGGCGGTCATCAAGCTCAAGAACGCCGGCGACGCCGAACTCACCCCGCTGCCGCTCGGCAACTCCGACAAGGTCCAGGTCGGCGACGCCACCATCGCCATCGGCGCCCCGTACGGCCTGTCCGGCACGGTCACCACCGGCATCATCAGCGCCAAGAACCGCCCCGTCGCCTCCAGCGACGGCCAGGGCTCCAAGGCCTCCTACATGAGCGCCCTCCAGACCGACGCCTCCATCAACCCCGGCAACTCCGGCGGCCCCCTGCTCAACGCCAAGGGCGCGGTCATCGGCATCAACTCCGCCATCCAGTCGGCCGGCGGCGGCCTCGGCCAGGGCTCGCCCGGCAGCATCGGACTCGGCTTCGCCATCCCGATCAACCAGGCCCAGCGCGTGGGCAGGACGCTGATCGAGACCGGCGAGCCCGTCTACCCGGTCATCGGCGTCCAGGTCGACCTGCGCGCCCAGGGCAACGGCGCCCGCATCATCGAGGACACCGACGACGGCAGCGAGCCCGTCACCCCGGGCGGCCCGGCCGACAAGGCGGGCCTGAAGCCGGGCGACGTGATCACCAAGCTCGACGGCGTCTCGATCGACAGCGGCCCCACCCTGATCAGCGAGATCTGGGCCCACGAGCCGGGCGAGAAGGTCTCGATCACCTACCTGCGGGGCGGCAAGCAGAACAAGGCCGAACTGACCCTGGGTTCCCGCGAGGGCGACTGACGAACCGGCTAGGCTGTCCCCCACGCCGTACCGCACGGCGCGGCGTGGGGAGGCTTGCCCGAGCGGCCTAAGGGAACGGTCTTGAAAACCGTCGTGGTGGCGACACCACCGTGGGTTCAAATCCCACAGCCTCCGCACCTCACAACGGCCCCCGACCAGCCCACCCGGCCGGGGGCCGTCACCATCCCCGCCGCCCGCCGGCGACAGTCCTTTCCGCTCGATGGGGCACGACTTGTCGGCTCGACAGCAGCGGAGCAGCACCGGATACCTCTGTGCACAGCGCCAACCAACGCTGAACATGTCGGAGTGGCAGTCGAATGCGAGATGGGTGCTGATTCGCGGTGAGCGTTGCAGGTGACGGAAGAGATCGCTTCGCCGCTGTCGTTTCCTGGGTGCTCCTCGGCGTTGTGCTCCTGGCCTTCACGGCGTTCCTCGGGGTGAGGGCCGCCGTCGGGTTCGGTGTCCTCGGCGAAGGCGGACACATCGTCGCCTCGCGGTGCGTCGAGCAGGGCGGAGGCAGGGCCGGCCCGGACGTCGAATGCGAGGGAACGCTCGTCATCGGTGACGAGAAGACGAGTGGTCAGTTGGTCAAGGTGCGCTTGTCCTCCGCGGAGGAGGGCGACACCATCCCCGTCCACCGCGCTCCCTGGGGAACCTATGAGGCGCTGGACGACAGCCTCTTCGCCAAGGCCGGGCAAGGCGTGTTTCTCGCGCTGCTCACGGCCGCCGCCGCCGGCTGCTTTGTACGCGCCTGGTCCTTCGTGCGCCGAACAGCACGAGATCCGGTGAGGCCGGTGGGATGACTTCGGGCTGGAGCTGCCGTGCATGCTGTGTCTGTGACAAGGGGGCGAAGACGCGACATAGCCGTCTACGGGATGTTCACCCTGCTGGGCATCGCGGCGGTGGCATGGACTGTGATCACCGGGCTCGTGCGGCTGGACCTGCTGGGGAACGCTGTCCAGGTTCGGCTCACAGAGTGCCACCAGGAGGGCGGAGGGCGTGCGGGGAGCCACTCCGTGTGCAGCGGCCCGCAGGTTGGCAGCGAGACGCGCACAGTGGAGTTCCGGTACGAAGGCCGTCCGGGAGAGGTCGTTCGTGCCGCACAGAAGCCGTGGGGCAGCTATGAGCCGGTGGAGACCGGTTTCGTCGCGTGGGGCATCTGGGTGCTGGCGCCTGTTGTCTGCCTCATGGGGACAGTCGCCGCCGGTGCGCTCACCGGCAGAGAGATACGCCGAGTACGGCAGCGGTTCAGCGGGCACGGCGACGATGACGACGGCTCCCCGGGGGCGGTCGCACCCGCCTGACCTGCGCGTGTCCGTCGATGCTTGCCGCCCTCGGAAGGCCCGGAGACGGCCCAGGCAATCCGGTTGTGCGCCTGGACGCGGTTGGGCTTTGATCGCCGGATGAAGCCAGACGGCGGCGACTGCGCCATTGCGGACACCGAGATCATCGAAGGTCGGATCATCCACGGCATCAAGGTCTTCAAGGAACACCTCGGCTGCTCGCTGCACGAGGCGCTCGACGCTTTCATCGCACGGTACGACGTGCTGCGGTGCGAGCGACCGGGCGACTTCTCGAAGGACCACGCCACGTACTGGGAGAACTTCCACTCCTGAAACCCACGCGGAACAGGCCGCCGCCTGCGAGGCCGGTGAAGCGGTCTTGGGCGAAGCCGCACCCGGAGAACGTCGCTCCTGGCACACGAACCGGATGACGCCTGGCCCTGCCCGGTCGTCGGGCAGGGCGGGGTCCGACAGTCGGCCCGGCTCACGGGGCGAGGGCGTCCAGGTCCACCGGGGTGCAGTCGTGCAGCGTCATGACCAGCCGGTGGGCCAGGGTCCACCGGACCGCGAGGTCCTCGTAGGAGACCTCCTGCAGGGCGGTGTCGAGGGGCTCCAGCGTGACCGGGTGGTGGACGATCCCGGCCACGCCCCAGGCGTACGGCCGGTCCACCAGCGCGGCGACGTGCCCTTCCCGCAGCCGCGGGCACTCCCGTACGGAGATCCGGGCGCAGGGCACACACACGGGCGGTGCCGTGGTCCGCTCGCCCTCCTCCACCGGGCGGCCGACGTCCCGCAGCACGAAGAGGCGCGGGCCGTCCTGAGGGGTGGGCCCGCCGCACACCTGGCAGAGCATGTGCCGCATGGCCCTTCGCTGCCGCAGCGTGTGCACCGTGTGGTACCGGGGGTGCCCCTTGCCCCGCGCGAGGGTCTGCCTCATCCACAGCACCCCGCGCCAGTCCCGGTCGTACGCGCCCTCCCCGGCGAAACCGATCCC
>NZ_JAKMAY010000439.1:0-3401 GCF_022015835.1 Streptomyces sp. ICN903
GGGGGGTGCGGGCCGGGCGGGGACGGCCCGCCAGCACACGGGCGGCGATGGCCATCCACTCCAGCACCAGCTCGTCGAACGGCCCCGGCACGCCGGGGCGTTCCAGCCACACGCGGCCGGCCGGCTCCAGGTCCACCCGGCCCGAGACGCGTCCGGGCGCGCCCGTCAGGGCGGCGCCGTCCGGGGCGAACCGCACCGTGCGGCCGTCGGGCAGCTCCAGCCCCGCGGCGCACCCGGCCAGCCCCGCCGTGGACCGCGTCAGGGTCACCGGGTCCAGCGCACCGCCGAGCAGCGCCTCGAAGTGGGCGATCACGCGTACGGCGGTGGCGGCGTCCGCGTCCAGCGCGGACAGCCGCAGCAGCAGTCCCTTCACGTTCCGCAGTCTAGGAAGGAGACGGAGATGACCGACAGATCCGTGCGCACGGCGGCGCGGAGATCCGGAGGGCGCCCGGCCGGATCGCGCCTGACGGCGCTGCTGGGAGGTGTGCTGCCCATGGTGGCGGCCCTCCTCCTGGCCCTCGCCGCGCCCCCGGCCTCCGCCGCCTCGCTGACCGAGGTGACGAACTTCGGCAGCAACCCCAGCAATCTGCGCATGCACCTGTACGTGCCCGACACCGTCCAGGAGCGTCCGCCGGTGCTGGTGGCGGTGCACTACTGCACCGGCTCCGGCCCGGCGTTCCACTCCGGCACCGAGTTCGCCTCGCTGGCCGACCGGTACGGGTTCGTCGTGGTCTACCCGTCGGCGACCCGCAGCGGCAACTGCTTCGACGTCTCCTCGCCGCAGGCGCTGCGGCGCGACGGGGGCAGCGACCCGGTGGGCATCCGCTCGATGGTGGGCTACGTGCAGCAGCGCCTGAACGCCGACCCGGACCGGATCTACGTCACCGGCGCCTCCTCGGGGGCGATGATGACCAACGTCCTGGTGGGCAACTACCCGGACGTGTTCAAGGCGGGCGCGGCCTTCGCGGGCGTGCCGCACTCCTGCTTCGCCACCACCGACGGCTCGGGCTGGAACAGCGCATGCGCGAACGGCACCGTGGACAGGACGCCGCGGCAGTGGGGCGACCTGGCGCGCGGCGCGTACCCCGGTTACAGCGGGCCGCGGCCCCGGATGCAGATCTGGCACGGCACCGAGGACAGCACCCTGCGCTATCCCAACTTCAACGAGCAGATCGAGCAGTGGACGGACGTCCACGGGGTGAGCCTCACGCCCGCGTACACCGATCGCCCGCAGCCGAACTGGGTCCGCACCCGCTACGGCGGCACCGGTGACCAGGCCCCGGTGGAGGCCGTCAGCGTCCAGGGGGTCGGGCACTCCCTGCCCGCCGGCGGCATGGCGGCCCGGGCCATCGCGTTCTTCGGCCTGGACGGCACCGGCTCCACCGATCCCGACCCGGAACCCGAGCCCGACCCGGAGCCGGAGCCGGAGCCGGGGGCCTGCCGGGTCGCCTACACCACCAACGCCTGGAACACCGGGCTGACCGCGTCCGTCACCGTCACCAACACCGGCAGCGCGCCGCTGAGCGGCTGGTCGCTCTCCTTCCGCCTGCCCGCGGGCCAGACCATCGTCGCCGGCTGGGGCGCGAGCTACAGCCCGAACAGCGGTGCGGTGACCGCCAGACCCGCCTCGTACAACTCCACCCTGGCGGCCGGGGCCAGTGCGCGGATCGGCTTCCAGGCGAGCCACACCGGCGACACCGGCGAGCCCGCCTCCTTCGCCCTGAACGGCGCGGCCTGCGCCGTCGTCTGAAGCCTGCGGGCGGAACGGCGGCGCACCGCACAGCCGCACACGGCACCGGCCCCGGAGGGGTTCCCCGCCGGGGCCGGTGCCGCAGGTGCGTGCCGGTGCGTGCGGACACGTGCCGCCAGGGGTCAGCGGACGGCCGGCTGGTCGAACGTGTAGCCCTGTGCCTTCAGCCGCGGGATGGTCTGGTCGACGGCCGAGACGGTCTGGCCGCGGTCACCGCCGCCGTCGTGCATCAGCATCACGGCCCCGGGCGTGACGCGCTGCATGACCCGGTTGACCAGTTCGCCCGTGCCCGGCGGCTGCCAGTCGCCGATGTCCGCCCGCCAGCCCAGCGGCTGCATCCCCATCGAGGCCGCCACCTGCGGGGACTGGCCCCAACTGCCGTACGGGGCCCGGAAGTAGGTGATCTGTGCGCCCGGAGCGGCCTGGCGGATCGCGTTGTTGACCTGTTCCAGGTTCTGGCGTATCTGCTGCTGGGACCAGCCGCCCATGTCCTGGTGGGCCATGGAGTGGTTGCACAGCCGGTGGCCGTCGGCGGCGATCCGGCTCACCAGGTACGGGTACCGCCGCACATGGTCGCCCCACAGGCAGAAGGTCGCCTTGACGTTGTGCTTGCGCAGCACTTCCAGCAGGCGGGGGGTGTGGGTGGGGTCGGGGCCGTCGTCGAAGGTGAACGAGACGGTCCGGCCGCCGCTCTGGGTGTGGGTGATGACGGTGCTGTCCACGGCCTGGACCGGCCCCGCCGTGGCCAGGGAGCTCATGCAGAGGCCGGCGGCGAGCAGCAGGGGCGCCGCGAGGCGGCGCAGACGGCCCGGGCGGTGCGGACGGTGCGGGCGGTGCGGGCGGTGCGGGCGGTGCGCGGCCGCCTCCGTGGTGGCGCTCGTTGTCCTGGTCAACTCAGGTTCCTTCCTGGTGCGCGGCCGGGCCCGGCTCTCCTCATCCGGGAGCGCTCGGGCCCGGCTCGCGGTGGGGGGTGGGAAACACGGGGGAGAGAAACCTTCCGGAATCTTTCCGGTAGAACGAGGAGACCATAGGAAGCCCCCAACCGGCCGTCAAGCACCCGGAGTTGCCCGACTCCGAGCACGTTCCCGCAGGTCGGCGCAGGAAGAAGCCGCCCCTCCCGGCAGACGGGCGGCCCGAGAAACGGACGGCCGTCTGACCGGAGCCGTCCTCCCTCCGCCGCTTGTCTGACGCCGCCTCCACCAATCGACAAGTTGCAGAATTATGCAATTCCATAGATGCTTCACGGTGCAAGTCCTCTGCCCGAGGACCCGAGGACACCCGTCGCGGCCCACCGGGCCGGGGCGAACGCCGAGGAGACCGAGGTTCCCGTGCCGGTTCCGCTGTACCAGGCCAAGGCCGAGTTCTTCCGGATGCTGGGGCATCCGGTCCGCATCCGCGTCCTGGAGCTGCTCCAGGACGGCCCGAAGCCGGTACGCGACCTGCTGGCCGCCATCGAGGTCGAGCCGCCCAACCTCTCGCAGCAGCTCGCGGTACTGCGCCGCTCGGGCATAGTCACCGCCACCCGCGAGGGCTCCACCGTGGTCTACGAGCTGGCCGGCGGGGACGTCGCGGAGCTGATGCGGGCCGCGCGCCGGATCCTGACCGAGATGCTCGCCGGGCAGAACGAACTCCTGGCGGAACTGCGGGACCC